>CATJNN010000119.1 GCA_949742185.1 uncultured Clostridia bacterium
GATATGGAGATAGACGAGCGCGCTAAAACAGGGGTTGGTTTTGCGTTTCAGCAGCCGCCGCGTTTTAAGGGGATGAAAATAAAACGGCTTTTGTCGCTGGCAGCGGGAGGCGAGCTTTCAGACGACCAGTGCTGTAAGCTGTTGTCATCTGTCGGATTGTGCGCGCGCGAATATCTAAACCGCGACGCCGACGCTACGCTTTCCGGCGGAGAGATTAAACGTATTGAAATTGCAAGCGTGCTTGCAAAACAGCATAAACTTTGTATTTTTGACGAGCCTGAGGCGGGGATTGATTTATGGAGTTTTTCAATGCTGATTAAGCGTTTCGAGCAGATGCATAGTGAAAAAAGCGGCGCTCTGCTGATAATATCGCATCAGCAGAGAATAATTGACATGGCAGATCGTCTTTTAATAATACGCGACGGCAAAGTTGACGCGGTAGGCAACAGAGAGAATATGCAGGATTTGCTGTGCACATGCGGTTCTGACCCGTGTATGTGCCGTTCGGTTAAGGGAGGGGATATATTATGAAGCTTGATACGGTAACTGACAGTGTGCTGAATGTGATTGACGGTTCGTTCAGCCAGTCGGGCGCATTTAATCTTAGATATAACGGAGCGGCGTTATGCCATTCTGACAGCGAGAATATAAGAATTGAAAAAAAAACCGATAATCCGGGAATTAATATTTATATTTCCGGCAGCGCGCAGGGAGAAACAGTGCATATTCCTGTGGTGATTTCCGAATCGGGCATGACGGATATTGTGTACAATGATTTTTATATAGAAGACGGAGCAAACGTGCTTATAAACGCAGGGTGCGGTATTCACAATGACGGTTGCGGCGATAGCAGACACGATGGAATACATTCGTTTCATATTGGTGAAAATTGCGTTGTAACATATGAGGAAAATCACTATGGAGAAGGCGGAGGCACGGGAGGCAGAATTTTAAATCCCGTGACTAGAATTTTTATCGGAAAGAACTCGGTGTTTAATCTTAACACCTCGCAGATTGAGGGCGTTGATTCAACAGTGCGTGAAACGTATGTGGAACTTGCAGAGGATGCAAAGGTGTATGTGATGGAGCATCTTTTAACATCCGGACAGCAGCGGGCTGAATCAAATATGAGCGTGAGACTTACAGGCGGCGGCAGCGGGGCGCAGATTGTGTCGCGGTCGGTTGCAAAGGATGCTTCAGAACAAAAATTTCATCCTAAGGCTATAGGGAGCTGTCGTTGTCAGGCTCATATTCAATGCGATTCAATTATTATGGATAACGCAAAGATATGTTCTATTCCGGAGATTGATGCGCAGGATGTCGACGCCCAGATTGTGCATGAGGCTGCTATCGGAAGGATAAACAGCGAGCAGCTTACAAAGCTGCGTACATTTGGATTGTCCGAGCAGGAAGCGGAGACGGTAATTATAGATAATTTTTTGAAATAAAAAGTAATGTATAGGTATTGAGAGATATTTAATGATTTGCAAGTGAGAAATAGTAATGAACTTTTGGGCTTTTATGAAATAAAATTATTTTTGCTGTTACTTTGTAATACAGTTTATCGAATGACGATATATCTTTGGTGTCGCTATGCAACGTAATTAGTGAAAATCCATCAGCACAACAAGTGTTGTTAAAAAAATATGTCGCTGCTTAATAGCAGCGACATATTTTTTATGTATCTTATTTATTCCATGAATAGAATTTTCTGATTTCCGCGCCGACTTTTTCAAGCTCGTGTTCAGACTTGATTCTTCTTGTTGCGTTAAAGTGAGCGCGGCCGTTTTTGTTTTCCGCAATCCACTTTGTAGCGAATGTACCGTCTTGAATCTCTTCCAGAACTTTTTTCATTTCTTTCTTGGTTTCTTCAGTAATCATGCGCTTGCCTGTTTCGTAATCGCCGAATTCAGCTGTATCTGAAATTGAGTATCTCATTCTTGAGAAGCCGCCTTCATAGATAAGGTCAACAATGAGCTTCATTTCATGAATACACTCAAAATATGCGTTTCTTGGGTCGTAACCAGCTTCAACGAGAGTTTCAAAGCCTGCCTGCATCAAAGCTGTAACGCCGCCGCAGAGCACTGCCTGCTCGCCAAACAAATCAGTTTCAGTTTCAATGCGGAATGTTGTTTCAAGCACAGCCGCGCGCGCTCCACCGATACCGGCTGCATATGCAAGACCGTTTTCAAGAGCTTTACCTGAAGCGTTCTGCTCAACTGCGATAAGACAGGGTACCCCTTTTCCTGCGACATATTCGGAACGAACTGTGTGTCCCGGACCTTTTGGCGCAACCATAATAACATCTACATTTGCAGGAGGAACAATCTGTTTGAAGTGAATGTTGAAGCCGTGAGCAAAAGCAAGGGTCTTGCCCTCTGTGAGATTGTCCTTAATGCTTTCTTCGTAGATAGTCGCCTGTCTTTCGTCAGGAACAAGCATCATAATAATGTCAGCCTGTTTAGCCGCTTCCGCAACAGAATAAACCTTAATTCCGTATTCTTCAGCTTTAGTTTTAGATTTGCTGCCCTCATGCAGACCGACGATTACGTTAACGCCGCTGTCCTTGAGGTTCATAGCATGAGCGTGTCCCTGACTGCCGAAGCCGATAATAGCGACTGTCTTGCCGTTTAACAGCTTTAAATCGCAATCCTGTTCATAATAAATGTTTTGTGCCATTTTTAATTACCTCCAAAAAATTATTTATCTATCTTTAAAGTGTTCGCGCCTCTTTCGAGAGCAACCATTCCGGTTCTGACAATTTCCTCTATTCCGAACGGCTCCATTATGTCGAGAAACGCCTCAATTTTGTTGTCGTGTCCCGTAAGTTCAGCCGTGATTGTCGTTTGGGATACATCGACAATATTTGCGCGGAATATGTCTGTAAGTTGAATTATTTCGGAACGGTTTTTCGAGTTTGTCCGCACTTTAACGAGAACAAGCCCCCTCCTGACAGAATCGCTGTCCCTTAAAGTCTTGATTTTTATAACATCAACCAGCTTATTAAGCTGTTTTGATACCTGTTCAACAACGCTTTCGTCGCCGTTTACTTCTATAGTAATACGAGATACGCTTTCGTCGCAGGTTACGCCTACGGCAAGAGAATGAATATTAAATCCCCTGCGGCTGAAAAGGGCGGTAACTTTTGACAGTACGCCGGCATGGTTTTCAACCAGTACAGATAAGATGTATTTGTTCATAATTACATCCTCCTTTCGTTAAGCGAGCCGCCTGTCGGTTCATTTGGGTCAACGTCGATAACAAGCAGATATGAATCGTCTGAATTCATCAGAGATTCAATGCCTTTGTCTATCTCGCTGTTTTCGCTTATCCTGCAGGACGGTATACCGTATGCGTCTGCAAGTTTGCAGAAATCGGGACTGCCCTCAAGAGTTACAGCCTGATAGTTCTTATCGTAAAGCATAAATTGGTGTTCATGCACCATGCCTAAACGATTGTTCTGGAAAAGCACCATCTTAACAGGAATGTTCCATTGCTGCATAGTCGCCATTTCCACTAAATCCATCTGGAAGCTTCCGTCGCCCATAACTGCGATTGCAGGCTTGCCTGCCGCGTATGACGCGCCGATTGCAGCGGGGAGACCGTAGCCCATTGTTCCGAAACCTGCCGATGTGATTAGATTGCGCGGATTTTTAAATTTAAAGTTGTTTGCAACCCAAATCTGATTTTGTCCGACTTCAGTTGAAACATAAACGTCTGAATTAGTATATTCCGCAAGCTTTTTAAGGAAATACTTCGGATTTATAAAACCCTCGTCCTTAATATCAACCTTTTCCGCTCGGCATTT
Organism: uncultured Clostridia bacterium; assembly: GCA_949742185.1. Taxonomy (GTDB): domain Bacteria; phylum Bacillota; class Clostridia; order UBA1381; family UBA1381; genus CATJNN01. Next base: position 3,809 of record CATJNN010000119.1, read on the forward strand.
TTTAAGAAGTTCCGCGCCTACGGCAAGCCATTCTTCAGAAACATGGTATTCGTTAAGCTGAGGCATAAGCTGAGTGAGCACGTCTTTGACATCGCCGACAATAGGAATATACGGATGCATATTCTTGCCGATTTCGGCAGGGTCAATATCAATGTGTATAATTTTAGATTTTTTTTCCAGGTTTTCTGCGTTGTAAACTGCTCTGTCTCCAAGTCTTGCGCCGATTACGAGCGTTAAATCCGAGCGGTTAAGCATAAGGTTTGCCTGTTTAACGCCGTGTGAGCCGACCATGCCAAAATAGTTTTCGCTGTCTGTTGGAACAGAGCCTATTCCCATCATTGTCGAAACGACGGGAATGCCTGTGGATTTTACAAATTCACGAAAAAGCTCCGTAGCTTCGCTTGATACTATGCCGCCGCCGGCAAGTATAACGGGAGCCTTGGCTTTGCGGATTGCGTCCGCCGCTTTGCGCACCTGCGCTTCGTTTGCTTTGCCTATAGGACGATAACCGCGGATATTTATTTCGGGTTCCTCGTCAGGGAAATTAAATTCTTTTTTGAGAATGTCCATAGGTAAGTCGATAAGCACAGGACCCGGGCGGCCTGTTTTTGCGATATAAAACGCGTCGTTCACAACTCTTGGTATGTCCTTTATATCCTTAATTAGATAGTTATGCTTAGTAAACGGAATTGTCGCTCCGGTTATGTCTACTTCCTGAAAAGCATCCTTACCTATAAGCGGCGTTGCGACCTGACCCGTGAGCGCGACCATAGGAACAGAGTCCATATAAGCCGTCGCTATACCGGTTATAAGGTTTGTGGCTCCGGGACCGGACGTTGCCGTGCATACTCCAACGTCTTTTGTTACGCGCGCATAACCGCTCGACATATGTGCCGCGCCCTGCTCGCTGCGTACAAGAATATGTTTAATGTCCGACTCCGAAATTTTGTCTATAAGCGGACAGTTAGCCGCGCCGGGATAACCGAATACAACTTTGACGCCGTTTTTTTCTAACATTTTCACAACCATTTGTGCGCCTGTCATCTTCAAAACAAATTCCTCCTCACTTTCAAGTGTTAATAATACACCCGCGCCTGTGTTTTCGACGCTCCAAAGCCCCCTTGCTTTATAGAAAGCCGGTGATGGTGTCTGATGCGCAATTCTTAAAAGCGCATAAATAAAATTCTTTTACATATTATTTTAACAGTCTTAACCGATAATGTCAACACATTTTACGGGGACAAGCTGTGGTAAAATTCATGTTTTCTGCTATATGTATTGGTATATATCCATAAAATAGAAAAATCATAAGCAGATATTTACATAATCTGAGCCTTATATTTTGTGCCCCAGTCAACCATAGCGTCAAGTATCGGCTTTAGACTGTATCCAGTTTCGGTCAGAGTATATTCGACTCTCGGCGGTACCTCGGCATACACTTTTCTGGTTAAAAGACCGCTTTCTTCCATTGAACGCAGATTTGCAGTTAAAACTTTTTGAGAAATATTTCCCACCGATTTTTTTAATTCGCCGAAACGCTTTGTGCCTTCAAGCAGGTCGCGGATAATCAATACCTTCCAGCGGTCGGATATAAGCGACAACGTTGTTTCAACGGGACAAACGGGAAGCTCGCTTTGCATAAAATCCTCTCCTTTGTATCAAATAGAAACTAAGGGTATTGTAGCGGATTTTAGTGAGATTGTCAAGTGGGTAGGTTTCTTTAAGGTAACTATGAAACAATTATGAGTTGATAAAGGATAGGGAGTATTTTGTGGTTACGACCAATGTTGATCATTGTTTTCAAAAAACGGGATTTGATAAAAAGCGACTGTTTTATATGCAGGGGGATTATGGCTTATTCCAGTGCTCAAAATCATGCTGTGATAAGACGTATGATAATGAGAGCGTGGTAAAAGAAATGTTTTATAAGCAAAGCAATATGAAAATTCCGTCGGAGCTGATTCCGATATGTCCTGTGTGCGGCGAACCGATGACTATGAATTTGCGTATAGATAATAAATTTGTACAGGACAAAGGGTGGTATGACGCGTGCGGCAGATATGAAAGATTTCTAAGGCGGCATAAAAATACGAAAAATTTGTTTCTGGAACTGGGGGCGGCAACAATACGCCTTCTATTATAAAATATCCGTTTTGGAGAATGACGGCGCAAAACTCCAAAGCGATATATGCGTGCGTAAACGAGGGTGAAGCAGTGTGTCCGTCAGATATTGAAAATCAGTCGGTGTGTGTAAACAGCGATATAGGAAAAATTTTACCAGCAATAAAATAAAAAAATTTAAAAGTCAGGAAAAGCGCGTGGATGTGTAAAGGTTTCGCTCGGGTAACCACGGCACAAAAAAGTGCGTACTTTACAGCGGATGCGCGGGATGTTATAGTGTAGATGCAAGGCAGAGAGACGAGCGTACGGCGTCTCAGCCGGTAAATATTTTTATTTTATGGAGGAGTTTTATCATGAACAAGAATGCGTTTACAAAAGTTACTTTAGCAAAAGGTGAAATGAACATATATGATTTTGGCGATGTTAAGCTTCACGCATATAAGACGAATGATTTTATAGACGATGAAGTTTTTATTGTTGAAAAAGACGGAAAGGCTGTTATTATTGAATCGCCGTGTTTTTTTGATAACAATGAAGAGTTTGAAGAATATATAAACGGATTGCAGACCGAAGTTGTGGGTATGCTCGTCGCCTATCACGGGGCAGGCGCGCAGTGCTTAAAATCTGTCCCCAGATATGCCACTGAAAATGCAAAGGAATATTCGGAAAACGGCGGCGGCAAGACCCTTATTGATAATTTTGCAACGGTGTTTGGTGAAGCGTTTGACAATTCAGTACAAAAAATAACCAATATTATAGGAGCGGGCAAAATAACAATAGGCGGAATTGATTTTATAATTATTCCGACGCAGGAAGCGTTTGACATTGAAATTCCTGAAATTAATGCGGTTTACACACATATGCTCGGGCATGATTGCCATTCAATCGTTGCGGGAGCGGGACATGCGGACGCGATTATAACGCAGCTTAAAGAATACATTGAAAAAGGATATGATTTAATTTTAACCTCACACTATACGCCTGAAGATTTAAAAGACGCGCAGACGAAAATAAAATATCTTGAGAGTTTAAAGGAGATTGCAGCGGACTGCAAAGGCGCAGATGAATTTAAGAACAGGGTGAACGAGCGTTACGGAAACTATTCGGGAGGAAATTATCTTGATATGACAGCGGGATTTTTCTTCGCGTAACACTTTGACTGAATATAAGTTTTTAATAAGAACACGGGTTTTGCGATATAAGTCTGTGTTCTTATTTTATTATAATAGTTAAAACGGAAAAAATAAGTTAATCAATATTAGAAAATCATTTATCCGCGCGGCGGCAAAAAATAGCGTTGGTTGTTGCATTCGCGCGGTAAAGTGTAATGAAACGCGCGTATTTTTGCAAATGTTTTTTTATTCTTTAGATGTTTTTCGTTTTAAAAACAGAAAAATATCACATGATATGTGCTTTTTGCAAAAAAATATAAATTCAATATTTACATTTTCATGAAGTTCTATTATAATTGGAAATAAGAGAAATTTATATTATGTAATAATCGGAGGGTTAATTATGGAGATTAAAATCACAAAAACAACCAGTCCAAAGCAAAAACCGGCTGATTTATCTAAGCTTGGGTTTGGTCAGTATTATACAGACCATATGTTTATAATGAACTATGACGAGGGAGAGGGGTGGCACGACGCGCGCATAGTGCCGTACGGTCCGTTTGAGATAGACCCTGCTTCTATGGTTCTTCATTATGCGCAGGAGATTTTTGAGGGGCTTAAAGCGTACCGCACGTCAGACGGTTCGGTGCAGCTTTTCCGTCCGGAAAAAAATATGGCGAGAATGAATGTCTCGTGTGAGAGATTATGTATTCCGAAGATTGACGAGGAATTTGCAATTAAAGCTATTAAAACGCTTATTAAAATTGACGAGGACTGGGTTCCGTCAATGGACGGCACTTCCTTATATATAAGACCTTATGTTTTTGCAAACGATGTGCATATAGGAGTTCATCCGGCAAAGCATCTTATATTTGCAATTATTCTTTCACCTGTCGGCGCATATTATTCGAATGGTATTGAGCCGGTTAAGATTTTTGTTGAGGAAAAATATGTTCGGGCTGTTGCGGGAGGCACCGGTTTCGCAAAAGCCGGAGCAAATTATGCTATTTCGCTGAAAGGGCAGGAGGAAGCAGAGGAGCAGGGCTATATTCAAACTCTTTGGCTTGACGGCGTTGAAAGAAAGTATATTGAAGAAGTAGGTTCAATGAATGTATTCTTTAAGATTGACGGAGAGGTTATAACACCCGCGCTTGTGGGTTCGATTTTGGGCGGTATAACGAGAATGTCGATTATAGAATTGCTTCAGTCAAAGGGATATAAGGTTTCTGAACGCAGACTTTCTATTGACGAGCTTGTGGAAGCGTTTAAGGCAGGTAAGCTTGAGGAAGCTTGGGGGACGGGAACGGCTGCGGTTATTTCTCCGATAGGCGAACTGAAATACGGGAATCTTGTTATGCGTGTGAACGACGGTAAAATCGGCGAGGTTTCGCAAATGCTGTATGACACGCTGACAGGTATTCAGTGGGGCAAGCTTGAGGACAAGTTTGGCTGGACAACAAAAATTGATTAATTATATAATAAAACGTTTATTTAGCATTAAAACTTCATTTAGAAAC
>CATJNN010000120.1 GCA_949742185.1 uncultured Clostridia bacterium
CATATTTATTTTCATTAAATGCGTTGTGGAACAACAGCAAAAATAAATTGGGGTTTGACGCCTCATATTTATTTTCATTAAATGCGTTGTGAAACAACAGCAAAAATAAATTGGGGTTTGACGCCCCATATTTATTTTCATTGAATGCGTTGTGAAACAACAGCAAAAATAAATTGGGGTTCGATGCCCCAATTTATTTTCATTCATCCGCATTTAATATTTGTTTGAGCATTTGCGCTTTTGAATATGATAAACAGCTTGCGCAAGAAGCTTGTCAGACAGAAAATGCCGTAAAAACAATGCTGTTTTCATCATAAGCCCGGGAACGATAATAAGTTTTCCCGCAAGAGTTTTTTTGACTGCATATCTTGCCACGTCCATGCTGTTGAGTCCTTTCATTGAAAAAGAAACGTTTGCAACAGAGCCAAATTCAGTGCCGACAGGCCCGGGGCATAGAATGCTGATTTTTACGGGAGACCTGCGTTTGCGAAGTTCCTCTGCAATAGCTTCCGAATAACGCAGCACATAAGATTTTGTGGCATAATATGTTGACATTAGCGGACCAGGAAAAAAAGCTGCCGACGATGCGACGTTTAATATATGTCCCTTTTGTTTGCGTTCGAATTTTTCTGTAAAAAGTTTTGTTAAGATATGGACGGCGCGGACATTTGTATTTATCATATCAAGTTCACATGATAGATTCACTTCGTCGTATGCTCCGAATGCGCCGAAGCCCGCATTGTTTACGGCTATATCAATATCCTCATTTTTTATTTTTTCAAAAAGTTTTATGCACTCTGACTCGTCCGAGAGATTGCAACAGATAATCTGCACGTTGACGCTCAGTTCGTCTGCAAGGTTTTTAAGTCTTTCTTCACGGCGGGCGGTTATAATTAAATCATAGCCTTTTTCCGCAAGTACGCGCGCTATGTCGCGCCCTATTCCGGAGCTTGCTCCGGTAATAAATGCTTTCATAATGATTTCTCCTTTATAATAGGGACATAAAAATGATGGTGAACTGTATTATATTATAATAGTGTGAATTTGTCAATGCCTATTTGAACGTACAGTGAATTTTTAATATTGGTTAATTGTTTTTTATTTGGAAAAAATTAATTAGAATATAATACGAATCATCGCGCAAAATAGGAGTGTAGTCAGCGAAAAGATTATTTTGTAAGCTATAATATTTACTTATTGCAGCCTATAAAAAAATCATTTTGCAGGCTGCGAAGAAAACAATTTTATTTTGAGGAGGAGAAGACAATGAGCAACAAGCAAGCTAAGAAAGCTCTTGAAAACTTCAAGATGGAAGCTGCAAACGAAGTTGGAGTATCTTTAAACCAGGGTTACAACGGTGACCTTACAGCTAAGCAGGCTGGTTCAATCGGCGGTCAGATGGTTAAGAAGATGATCGAAGATTACGAGAAGAAAATGAGCAAATAATTTAAGCTAACGCTTAATTCCGATATTGGTTAAAGCTGATATTGGCACAAAATCCGGCTTTTACGGCAACTCGAGCAGAGGTTTACACTGCACAATTTTTAACCGGTCGTTAACGGCCGGTTTTTGTGTGCTGTTTTGTTTTTTTATTTTTAGATAATTGCTTGTTATTTGAATACTGTTATGTTAAAATAACTCAAAGTATGAAAACAGAAGTTTTGTAAAAGATATATATAATAAAGAATGGGGAGATAATTATGGCGGATAATAATTTGTATCGAAGAACGCCGGTAATGGGCTGGGCGTCGTGGAATTGTTTCAGAACAAATATAACCGAGGAAAAGCTGAAGCGGCAGATAGACGCGCTGAAAGCAACGGGGCTGGATAAATACGGATATACATATTTCAACATTGACGACGGTTTTTTCGGCGGACGCGCCGTCGACGGTGTTTTGCAGTTTCATAAGGAGCGTTTTCCGAATGGAATAAAGCCGATTGCTGATTATGCCCATGAGAATGGACTTAAAGCGGGTATCTATTCAGACGGCGGAGACAAGACATGCGGATTTTATTACGACGGCGAGGGTGAAAACGGCGATAACGTAGGGCTATATAAACATGAGAAGCAGGACTTAAAGCTGTATCTTGAGACCTGCAGCTTTGATTTTATAAAAGTAGACTGGTGCGGCGGACTGCGTTTAGGGCTTGATGAAAAGGAACAATACACCAAAATTGCAGAGATTATAGATGAGATAAGACGCCGCACTGGCAGAGATATTGTTTTTAACATATGCCGCTGGCATTTTCCGGGAGAGTGGGCGGCGGAAATTGCCGATTCATGGCGCACTGGCGCGGATATAACACCTGATTTTGAATCAGTGATGAGACAGCTTGATAACATAAAACCGCTCAGAAAGTTTTGTTCTCCGTCGCACACTAACGACCTTGATATGATGCAGATTGGGAACGGACTTAATAAAGAAGAAGAAAAGACGCATTTTGCTATGTGGTGCATGATGTCGACGCCTTTGATGATTGGCTGCGACCTCACAAAAATATCGGAAAATACGCTTGAAATATTAAAAAATGAAGAACTTATCGCGATAAATCAAGATGAAGCATGCCGTCAGGCATATGTTATTAAAGAGTTTCGCCGCGGTGCGCTTTTGGGCGAAGTATGGGTGAAGGAGCTTGGCGCCGCGGGAGAGAAAGCGATAGCGTTTCTTAACCGAAGCGAAAACGAGCTTGACATGGAACTACATCTGAAAGATGCGGGAATGGGCGGAGAAATACATTTAATACGTAATGTTTGCGAACATTGCGACATGGAAATTTCAGATGAAATAAAAATAACTGTAAATCCGCATGGGACTATAGTTTACAGGGTTAAGAGCGAAAATACTTTTTCAGCGTGCGATGTGAACGCAGCGTTAGAGTACAAAGCGCCGGATAATATTAAAAAAATATCTATGGAAGTGGCAAATATGCTTATAAAAGACGGAGCAACGCTTCTGGATGTTCGGGATAAAGCGGAGTATACGGCATCGCACCTTGGAGGGGCGCAAAACGCTCCGTATACGGAGATACATGTGTTAATATCGGAGCTTGTTCCTGATAAAGAACAAAATATAATTGTCTATTGCTCAACAGGAAAGCGAAGCAGTCAGGCAAAATATACGCTGGATTATATGGGGTATAAAAATGTTTATTATCTTGGAGGTGTTGAGTTATGATAACGGAGGCAAACTGGATAAGCGCACAGGAGGATATCGGAGATATATGCACTGTGTTTTCAAAAAATATAAAAATCACTAAACAGATAAAAACGGCGCAAATAAGCATAAGCGCGACAGGCGTTTATGAAGCGGAAATAAACGGCGCGCGGGTCGGAGATTTTATTCTTGCGCCCGGACTGACAAGCTATAAATCAAGATTGCAGTATCAGATATATGATGTTAAAAATATGCTAAAAAATGACAACGCGCTGAGTATATGCCTTGGAAAAGGCTGGTATAGAGGAAGAATAAGCGAGAACGATAAAATGATAAATAAAACGGACGGCGCGGTGATTGCAGAGCTTGTTATAGAATATGACGACGGAACCATAGAAAGCGTTATGACAGACAGCTCATGGATTGTCGGCACAAGCCGCATACTTTTTTCGGATATTTATGACGGCGAAATATACGACGCTTTGGCGGAGACAAAAGAGCTTGGAAACGCTGTTATCAACAGTAGCATCTCAAAGCAGACGCTTATTCCGCAGGAGGGCGAAACGGTAAAAGAGCATGAGAGGATAAAGCCTATAAAAATGTTAACTACGCCAAAGGGTGAGCGCGTTATTGATTTCGGACAGAATATAACAGGTTACGTTTCGTTTAATATATCGGCTAAAGCGGGGGATAAAATCATATTGTCGCACGGTGAGGTGCTTGACAGCGACGGTGATTTCTACAATGCAAATTACCGCAGCGCGAAAGCGAAGCTTGAATATATCTGTTGCGACGGCTGCCAAACGTACAAGCCGCATTTCACGTTTTACGGCTTTCGGTATATAAGGCTTGACGAATGTCCCGACGATGTTGATTTGGATAATTTCACGGCGGTAGCGGTATATTCTGATATGAAACGCACAGGATATATTGAAACAGGCAGCGCAAAGGTTAATAGATTATATGAAAATACATTGTGGTCTCAGAGGGATAACTTTGTCGATATTCCGACTGACTGTCCGCAGAGAGACGAGCGTATGGGTTGGCTTGGGGACGCTCAGGTATTTGCCAAGACCGCAAGTTATAATTATTATACAAAAAAATTCTTTGCTAAATGGCTATGCGATTTGCGCGCGGAACAGAGAGAAGACGGCTCCATTCCAGACACAGTGCCGAATTTCTGGCTGCTGAGCCGTTCCAGCACATCGTGGGGCGACGCCATAACAATTATTCCATGGCAGATGTATCTGACATATGGCGATAAAAAAGACCTTGAGGATAATTTTGACGCGATGAAACGTTGGGTGGATTATATGACAAATGACAGTCTTGACAAATATTTATGGACTTGTCCGGACGACTCGGATAAAAAATGGCGCAAGCATTACGGAGACTGGCTTGCGCTTGACGCGCCCGCGGGCAGTTACCGAGGAGCTGCGTCAGATAATTTTATTGCCAGCGCGTTTTACGCGTATTCAACAGAAATATTGATAAAGGCGGGAAACGTAATTGGGGAAGATATGGCTGAGTATGAAGAACTGCATAAAAATATAGTTTATGAATTTAAAAAGACATTTACCGAATACAAAACGCAGACCGAATGTGTGCTTGCATTATATTTTAATCTTACAGATAATAAATCAGAAACAGCCAGACAGCTCAACGATATGATAGTATCAAACGGAAATAAACTTCAAACGGGATTTGTGGGAACGCCGTATCTTCTTTATGCGTTAAGCGAAAACGGATATGCGGCAACAGCGTATAGTCTGCTTTTGCAGGAGGAATATCCGTCATGGCTTTATGAGGTTAACCACGGAGCAACGACAATCTGGGAGCACTGGGACGGAATACGCGACGACGGGACTTTTTGGAGTACAGATATGAATTCGTATAATCATTACGCATACGGTTCAGTTGTTGACTGGCTGTATTCAACGGCGGCGGGGATAAATCCTGTCGAGGAAAACGCGGGATACAAGGAGGCGGTAATCGCGCCTGTGCCGGACAGGCGGCTGGGCAGCATTAGAGCGTCTGTTAGCACTGCTTATGGGGAAATAAAATCAGCGTGGCAATATGAAGGCGATAAGGTGCGATATGAAATTACCACTCCCGTAAATACGGTTATCATAATAAATGGAGAAAAGCATAAGGTTGAAAGAGGAAGATATTTTTTTGAATAGTCTATACAATATTTTTATACGATTTTTGAAATTGATAATATTAAAAACTGCCGCTCTGCGGGGCGGCAGTTTTTCGTTTAAGCCAAAAGCGTTTTAGGATACACTTTTTCTTTATGCTTAGGTTCGCGCAGCTGGGCTCCGGGATATATGCAGCTTGTGCTGACACCGAATCTGCTTTCTATTTCCTGTGTATCGTTTAAATTAAAATCTTTAAGAATATGAAGCATAACTTTTGCACACGCATATGCGTCCTCGGCGGCGTGATGATGTGAAAATTCTACGCCTAGCATATCGCACAGCACGTTTAGTTTATGACTGGGGAAATCCGGATATGCTTTTTGAGACAGCTTAACTGTGCACAGATAATCAAACGAGGGATAAGTTATTCCGTAGTAGTCAAGCGTGGTGCGCAGAACGTTGATATCAAAGGAGGTGTTGTGCGCAATCACAAGTTTATTTTGCAGATATGGTTTGATACTGCTCCAGTATATGTCAAAGGTCGGCATATCATGTACCATATCAGCAGTTATTCCGTGTATACGGACGTTGTATTTATTAAATTCAAACGGCGCAGGCTTAACAAGAAGCTCCCTGCGCTCAATAATTTTATTATCTTCAACCACGCATATTCCCATGCTGCAAATGCTTGTCCAGCAGGAAGTTGCGGTTTCAAAGTCTATTGCAACAAAATTCATGTTTTCAAATCCTTTTCATAATTTCTATGCATATATTATAATATGTTTATAGGAAAATGTCAAAACTTCAATCACATTTTTGTAAAGCGCGCATATATTATAACAAAGAGAAAGAGGTGTTGCTTATGATAGCAAGAGGCTGCAAGGCGGTGGGGCTTGCCTGTCTGACTTTTTGTATCGGAGTTTTTGCAGGAATGGTGCTTCCGATATACATAGTGGCGGTCATAGAGACATTAATGATTGTAGCGATTGGGTATTTTTGTTTATTTAAGTGGTAGAAAGGTGGAGAGTGTATGAAGGTTGTGGTTGTGAAAATGCCAAAGTGTTTTGCGGGGATTGTGCGCACAATGCTTAGAATGAATTAACAAAGTACATACGGCAGGGCCGCGGATGTTAATCCGCAGCCCCGTTTGCTGTATATTGAAAAAATCAGGCGTTATGCTGTTTGTGTTCTGTATTTTTTGGGCGATACGCCCACGTCGTTTTTGAAAATATGTGAAAAGCTGTGCGCGTCCGAGCAGCCGAGCTGTTCCGAGATTTCGCCTATAGATAGCGCAGTGTGGGAAAGCATATGCTTTGCCCGGCTTATGATTTCATTTTTCAGATACTTTTTTAGAGATATTCCCATTTCTTTTTTAAAGCTTTGTGAAAGATATTTCGCGTTATATTTGAATTTTTCAGCTATTAAAGAAACGCGAAGCTGTTCGGACGGTGCAAATTTTATATAGTCCTGCACAGAACGGCACGCTTCGGAGACCGTAGTGTGTAATTGCACTTTGCCTCCGCTTTTTAATTCAAGCAGGAGAGCAGATAAAAGATGATTGTAGGAAGGAAAAACGGTGCCGCTGCGAGACAGAAGACTATAATATTTTTCAAGCATGTCAACATCGGCATATGCGCCTTGGCGGGAGAAATTCTTTCCGGCGTTTGAGGCATAAAAGTGGAAATAATAAAATTTGCATGAGGAGGGCTTCCAGCCGTGCTGATTTTTGCAGGGCGGAGTTATAAGATATTCGCCTTTTTTTACGGTGTAGTTGTTTTCTCCGTCAGATATATATAAGATTCCTTCTGTGATATAAAAAAGCTCGTAGCTGTCAATTTCGCGGCTCATATGCATCCAGTTTTCGTTAGGAGAGCTGAAATATCCTTTCCATGAAAATTTTATCGGAGCGCTTAAATCTAATTTCATAAAATCTTACCTTTTTTCACTTTTTGATTCTGTTTTTTCATTTACATTATAATTGTATTATACTACAATAATCCCATAGAATCAATAATCATATAAGGAGATTGAAAATGAAGAATAAATTTATAATTAAGGACGATTTCTGGAGGTATTATCAAAACATAGTCAGCGGCGTTATGCTGCCGTATCAGTATGATGTGCTTAATGATACTCTTGACGACCCTGATACGCCGAAAAGTCATTCGTTTGAAAATTTTCGGATTGCCTCGGGGGAAAGCGGCGGGGAATTTTACGGTTTTGTGTTTCAGGACAGCGACACTGCAAAATGGCTTGAAGCCGCGGCATATTCTCTTATGCTGAAGCCTGATAAGAAGCTGGAAAAAAAGGCTGATGAAATAATAGCTCTTGTGGGCAGGGCGCAGCAGGAGGACGGGTATCTTAATACATATTTTACAGTTAAAGAGCCGGATAAAAAATGGGAAAATTTAAAGGACTGGCATGAGTTGTACTGTGCGGGACATTTTATAGAGGCCGGCGTCGCATATTACGAGGCGACCGGAAAGACCGAGCTGTTGAATATTGTTACAAAGTTTGCAGATTTAATCTGCAGCATATTTGGAGAAGGAAAAAAAGAGGGTATTCCGGGACATCCTGAAATTGAGCTTGCGTTGGTTCGGCTGTTCAGAACAACAGGAGACTAAAAATATATGGCGCTGGCAAGCTATTTTATAGACACGCGGGGGAAGAAAGCGGAGAACGGTGAAAATAAGCTTATTTTTAATACGCCGTATCACCAGTCGGAAAAACCCGTGCGGGAGGAGAGAGACGCCGTTGGACATGCGGTGCGCGCCGTTTATCTGTATACAGGCATGGCGATGGCGGCAAAGGAAACGGATGATAAGAGCTTGCTTGAAGCATGCGAGAAAATGTGGGACAGTATTACTTCAAAGCGGATGTATTTGACGGGAGGGATAGGTTCGTCGGCTTCTGCCGGCGAGGCGTTTACAATGGATTATGATTTGCCGAACGATACGGCGTATAACGAAACGTGCGCGTCCATCGGGTTAATTTTCTTTGCGGAAGCGATGCTTAAAATAACAAACGATGCAAAATATGCAGACATAATGGAGCTTGCGCTGTATAATAATGTGCTTGCGGGAATACAGCGTGACGGAAAACGTTTTTTGTATACAAATCCTCTGGAGGTTGACCCTGAGTATGCGAAAAAACTTCCTGAACTTGAGCATGTGTATGCGCGCCGACCAAAATGGCACGGATGCGCGTGCTGTCCTCCGAACGCCGCAAGGCTTATCGCGTCTCTCAATCGTTATGCATGGCGGGAAGAAGACGATGTGTTTTATTCGGATTTATTTATAGGGGGAGAGTATAAGCCGAACGAGTATACTATGATAACAACGGAAACGGACTATCCATATAACGGAGCGGTGAAATATACTGTTTACGCCGATAAACCTGTAACGATTGCAGTCCGCAAGCCTGCACGAAGCAGATGCGTAACTGTTAAGGTGAACGGAAAACCATATGTGTATAAGTTGTATAATGGATATGCGGTTATAGAGAATTTGAACAATAAAGATATTGTTGCCGTAGATATTGATATTACGCCGCATAGAGTATATTCAAATACAAGGGTACACGCGAATGAAGGTAAGTGTGCTTTTATGGCGGGACCTGTTGTGTATTGTTTTGAAGACTGCGATAATGGTGATTTAAATAATTTTTGGGCGGCTCAGGAGGGGGAGATTGTTTCAGTATCTGTCAGCGACAATATTATCGGCGATGTGAATATTTTGAAAATACCGGCGTACAAGATAGAGCAGACCGGCGGCTTGTATTCATTTGAAACGCCGAAAAAAGAAAAAGCAGAACTTACGGCGGTTCCGTATTATGCATGGGGAAACAGAGAGGAAGGAAAAATGAAAGTATGGATTGCTGAAAAATAATTTGCCCCATAAAAGAGGCGCGTATAATATTGATTATACGCGCCTCTTTAAAGAGAATCTGCGGCCGTGAATATAGTCGAAAACCACCAGTATATCTTTGCGGTTCATATCTCCGGTCACATCATATAAAAACGGTTCAAAATGAATGCGTTTTATAATATCTCTTGCCTGAATCCCAGTATATTCAGGCAAATATCTCTTTATATTTTCCTCATCAGATAAGAAGCTCATGCGTATAGCGTTAATATCCTTATCATACGGCAAAAGCGACCATTCGGGCGACGTTCGCCCTGTTTCAGAGTCTAAATAATCATATTTGACTATATCATAAAACACTTTATCGTTAAATTTTGTATCATAAAATTCAAGCAGAATTTTATAAAGCGATTTTCGTGAGTGAGAGATTTTATTGTATCCCATTTTTGAAAAATATGAGGATATATCTTCAAAAAGTGAAAACGGCGATTTATATTTGTCGAGCAGATAATTTATGGACAGCGTAAACGCGCCGCTGTTATAGTATTTGTCGAGAATATCCTCGGTATTTTTCATGAGAAGAATATCGTCGTAGGCAAGCCGGTCGTTGCAAAGTATTTCATAAGGAGGAGAGTCTGTGTATTTATATCTGAAGGCTTTTGCCTGTTCACGGATTTTTGTGCCTTTGAGAAGTTTTAAAAATCCAAGCTGAAGCACATGCGGACGAAGCGACAGCACATCGTCAAACGAGCGGCGGAATGATGAGACGTCTTCATAAGGAAGCCCCGCGATTAGGTCGAGATGAATGTGTACTGTGCCTAATTCCATAAGTTTTCTGACTGCGTCTGCAATTTTGCCGAAATCAGCTTTCCGGTTGATTGCCGCAAGAGTTTGCGGGTTTGTTGACTGAACTCCAATTTCCATCCGAAAAAGTCCGTCGGGGGCAGTTTTAAGAAGATTTATTATATCGTCTGTCAGCAGGTCGGCAGAAATTTCAAAATGAAAGGTAGTATTGCCGGCGTTATCAATTAAAAATTTTATTATTTCATATGTACGTTTTCGGTCGGCGTTAAAGGTGCGGTCGACAAATTTGACTGTGCCGACGTTATGATGAATAAAAAACATAAGCTCGTCAAACACAAGGTCTATGCGGCGGAAACGTACGCCGTGAACCGTTGAGGAGAGGCAGTAGCTGCATTTAAACGGACATCCGCGCGAGCTTTCATAGTAAATCAGTTTATTTTTGTTTTCTTCTATATCCTCGTCTGTATACGGGAATGGGAGAGAGGATATATCGCATATAAGCGGCATATCGGGATTGTGTGTTATACCGTTGTTTGAGCGAAAGCTCATGCCGCGGACACCGTCGGCGCGACAGCCGTTATTTATGAACTCGCTCAGAATAAGCTCGCCTTCGCCGCGCATTACCGCGTATACTTCAGGCATCGAAAGAAGCGCGCCATTTGCGTCGTGGCTGACCTCCGGTCCCCCTAATACTATTTTGCAAAGCGGAAGAAGTTTGACTATTTCGCGTGTTATGACGCGTATGTATTCTATATTCCAGATATAGCATGAGAGCATAAGTATATCCGGATTTTTTCTGTAAATATCCGCGATTGTATTCATTGCGTTTTCATTTATGGTATATTCGGCTGTATCAATCTGCTCGTTGTCTGCAAAACGGGAGAGGCATCGCACAGAGAGAGAAGTTTGAATATATTTTGTATTTATGGCGCAAAGAAGAATTTTCATGATTGCTGACTCCTATGTATCAAAACGGGCGTAAAAAATATTTTATGCCCGTTTTTGTTTATAAATCTATCTGTTTTATAAGCGAGCTTAGGGTATCGGCGGATTCGCGCAGACTTTTCATTTCCTGCTCGTCGAAGGGGATGTCAAATATGTGCTCAATTCCGCCGCCTCCGACTTTTGTAGGAACGCTGAGCGCAACGTCTTTTATACCGCCGTACTGACCGTCGAACACGCCAGATACTGTGAGCACCGAGTTTTCGTCTCCAGCGATACATTCTGTGATTCTTGCAACCGCTACTGCTATGGCGTAATATGTTGCGCCTTTTTTATCTATAATTTCATACGCGGCGTTTTTAACCTTACGGTACATGCTGTCAAGGTCGTCCGGTTTGCATTTGTTTGTCATTTGTGCGTATTCGGTCATTGACATTCCTGCAATGTTTGTAACGCTCCATGCGGCGACCTCGCTGTCGCCGTGTTCGCCTATAATATAGGTGTGGCAGTTGCGCGCGTCTATTCCGGTGTGCTGGCTTAACATATATTTAAGCCGCGCGGTGTCAAGAACGGTGCCGGAGCCCAAGACTTGGTTTTTAGGCAGTCCGGACAGTTTATAGGTGATGTATGTTAGAATATCAACAGGATTGGTAACCGTCAGAAGAATAACATCGGACGGAGCGTATTTCATCACGTTTGTTACTATATCGCGAAAAACCTTTGTGTTGCGTTTTAAAAGGTCGAGACGTGTTTCTCCGGGTTTTTGAGCCACTCCCGCCGTAATAACGACAATGTCGGCGTCGGCGCAGTCGCTGTATTCGCCTGCTGAAATCTGCACGGGTTTTACAAGCGACACACCGTGCGCGATGTCCATAGCGTCGCCCTCCGCTTTGCTTTTGTTCACGTCGATTAAGACTATTTCGGAAAAAAGTCCTCCGAGCATTATTGTGTACGCGCAGGTTGAGCCTACTGCGCCTGTGCCTATGATTGCTATTTTTCCGCGAAACATAAAATCGATCCTTTCTGTTATTTTATTGAAAACTGCGTTGAAAGTCAAGTTTTCTTATGTGTTATTATTCTATATAAACGATTTTTTATGCGGAAACAGAAGTATAACGGAAGATGTTATGGTGTTTAAAAATACTGTGTGTTATAATCATAAAAGATAGGTGTGGTGTAATTGAAATGAGGAGGTATTATGCTGGAAAGAATGGTAGATTTTTTTGAAAGCAGATTGTCTGGGTATGACGAGCATATGCTTAAAAATATAGAAGGCGCGGAGGAGTTTTATAAATATACAGCCGAACAGCTTCCAATGAAATCAGACGGTAAGATTTTCGATTTGGGATGCGGAACAGGGCTTGAATTGGAAGGATATTTTAAATTAAATCCAACCGCGCATATTACCGGCAGAGATTTGTCAAAAGCTATGTTAAATGCGCTTGAAATGAAATTTAAAGGTAAAAATCTGAAACTGATTAACGGTTCTTATTTTGAGGTGCCGTTTGAAAACAAAATATATGACGCGGCTGTGTCGGTTGAATCTTTACATCATTTCACGCGGACCGAAAAAATTGAACTATATAAAAAGCTTTTTTCTGCATTGAAATCTATATGAAAAGATTTTATGATTTTTGTAATAAAAGTCTTGACAAATTGAATTTCGGAGTGTATAATATACAAGAATAAATCAAGCAGAACTTCCGTTCTCACCGTACGGCGCAGGCTTTGCGGTAAATAGATGACGTATTTAGCGTTGTGTATTGCGGGTGTTTTGTGCCTGCTTTTTTGTTTTTACATAAAGCGGGAGACGGTGTTTAAAGAAGCATAATATTTAAAATCAAGGAGGGATTGACCATAGCTAACAAGGACTTGCAAATCAACGAGGAAATCCGTGACAAGGAGGTGCGTCTCGTTGACGCGAACGGCGGGCAGCTTGGTGTTGTAGATATTAAGCGCGCGCAGACGCTCGCGGAAGAGGCGGGGTTTGATTTGGTGAA
>CATJNN010000121.1 GCA_949742185.1 uncultured Clostridia bacterium
TGAAATAACCGTAACGGTGGGTGGTGCGGATTATGTTGTGTATGTCCAGAAGCTGGTTCAGCCGAGGATTGTCCTCAATCCCGGTAATTCGCCTTATGGCGAAATCATGAAGGACAGCAATATTATTAATAAGGCTGAGGCAAAAGAAGCATTTAATCTGAATAATAAATACGCTAATGGTTTTGTGCCTCAGAATGTCTTGTCTAACTCATATGCTATGGGAAGGTATTCGTTTAGTGCATGGACAGAAGTTGTGAATCCTGCGAGACCAACTGAGGATGAAGCTGAGAGAATTGCGGATCCAAATATAAATATGGACAGAAATGATTACTCAATTTTTGTGTATAATGGGAAAGCTTTTGTAGATCCGGGTTTTACAGCAACAGATTCTCAAGGAGAAGAAGTAACTAATTTAGATCGAAAAATCACAATACAGCAAATGAGTGATAACTTAAGTCCTAGCGATGCTAATCAAACAGAGAAAGTGGTAACGATTGAAAATCAGCCATCTAATTGTCTTATTACTCAAGTAACGCCTGAGTTTAAACAAGGGGTTTCAAAAAAAACAAGACCAGACAATTATCTAATGGAGTATTCTTTTAAAGATAGTGCAACAAATGAAATTATTAAAGTATATAGGAATGTTATTGTACTGCAGTATTTAGGAGACGTAGATTTTTCCGATAAGATTAATGCTCTTGATAAATCGCGTGTAACTGCCATAATTAAAAATATAAATGGTACGTTATTAGATACCCAAGAATCATCAAGGAGAATTTATTTATATAAAATAGCTGATGTTGATGGTTCTGATAAAATTAATGCTTTAGACAAATCGGAAATTACAAAAATTATAAGAACTAATAAACTTACTCCACAATATATAGAATTGCCAGGTAGTGTTTAATTATGCGTTAATAATAAGTAATGTATAAGAAGATATAAAATGTACAATTTTAGGAGGAAAAAAAATGAAACATAAAAAATTATTATCTTTACTGATAGTATTTGCAATGTTTATCAGTATTTTACCAATTACATCCTACGCTGCTGAAGGTTTGGTTGGTAATGAAAAGTCGGTTTTAAGTTTGGTGTACTTAAAGTATAAAGATGGATATAGTACTCCTGCTTCGGGAAAGACGGAGGAATTGTTTGAAGAGACGGATATTCCTGATACTTTTACTCCTGGAGAGGAAATATTAATTGGTATTAAAGTAGATAAGTTTGACCAGATAATAGCTGCTACGCAGGGACTTTTCTGGTTAGGAACTGCTGTAAAATATGATACGAATTATGTATCTCCTAAAGATACATCCGTATCTGCAGTTACAAGAACATCGAAAAGATTATTGGGTGAAAACAATCCGGATTCATTGTTTTATCAAGGAAGCGATGAAGAACCGTTAGATGCGTTTTATGACTATAGTTCTGGAGATATGGATATTCAGCAAACGCTTACTGACGGTACAGCCGTAACTGTAGCAGTTAAATATTCAGACGGCGCTAAACCTACATATACCGGAAATCCAGCATCAAAATATGTAACAGTTCTTCGATTTACGCTAAATAATGTTCCGCCGGCAGGCACTAGAGTTTTTGACTTTGCAAGAGACGGAGGTTTTGAGGTTTTAAATTTTGATACAGATGGAAGCGGAGCTGGTTATTCGTATGATGATACTTTAAATGAGAAAAAGCTCCAAAATGTTATGGAATATGATGTGACTGGAGCAAGTATTGCTCCTGCTAACTATAATCTTACATATGATGTAAATGAAGGAACATATACAGGAAATAGTAGTGATTTAACTGTATCTGTAAAAGAAGATAGGAGTCTTAATGATTTAGGATTATCTTTGTTGGATAAATCAAAAATTACAGCTCCTGCTGGTAAAGTATTTAGTAAATGGGTCATTGATAATGGCGATGGTACTTATAATGAAGCTGATGATACAGAAGTGTTTACAGAAAACACAAAATTTAAGGATAACACAACAGTATTTGCAGTATTTGCAGAAGGTTATATTGTAACAGCAGATGCGAACGACGGCTATTTCAAAAATGACGGGGACACAACAGACACGAGTAAAAAGCAGGTAGTTCTTGAGAAAGGATTAACAGACACA
>CATJNN010000122.1 GCA_949742185.1 uncultured Clostridia bacterium
GTAACACAGCACACTGTTGAAAGCCGTGCAGGTCTTATATACGGTCCGTTTAATCCTGTATACGGTTTTGGAACTGTTATAATTACAATCATTTTATACCGTCTGTCAAACAAACGTGATTTATGGATATTTTTATGCAGCGCTCTTATAGGCGGTATATTCGAATATATATGCAGTTTATTTCAGGAAACTGTTTTTGGAACTATATCATGGGATTATCCGACTGTCCTGATAAATCTAAACGGACGCACAAGTATATTGTTTTGTATGTTTTGGGGGATACTCGGCGTACTTTGGATTAAAGATTTGCTTCCCCTGCTGCTGAAGCTTATCGACTGCATACCGCGCAAAGCCGGAATTGCGGCAGCATGGATTATAGCGGTGTTTCTTGTTTTTGACGCCGCTGTGTCGTCTGCCGCGGTTATGCGCCGCACTGCCAGACTTGACGGCGACATCGCCGAAAACCGTGTAGAGGCCTTTTTGGATAAACACTATAATGACGATTATTTACAGCGTATTTATCCGAACATGATAATAAAATCTGATTAATCCTTTTGAAGTGCGCGGCAAAAACGCTTCGCACTTCTTTCGGATATTTGTGGTTGACAAACGAAAAAAAATCTATTATAATATTGTTTGGCTGTTAAAATTTAATATGCTGTTGTAGCTCAGTAGGCAGAGTAACGCCTTGGTAAGGCGTAGGTCGGCGGTTCGAATCCGCTCAACAGCTCCAAAAACTCCGCAAACTATGCGGAGTTTTTTACCGCTTAAAATAACAACAGAGGCAGACAAATTTTTAGTCTGCCTCTGTTGTTATTTTAGCCTTGCCGCAAATGAACGGCAAAATAATTCAACAGATATTTCTTATTCCTTTTCCAGTACCCATTTAGCTTCAAGATGCTTTTCCATAAACTCAATAATCACATGCTGAGTCTTTTTATCCTTCCACACCATACGCGCCCAGAAAAGCAGAATAATTCCCAAACTGATTACATGTCCCAATATATTTGAAGGGTCGGCGCTGCGCAGGCTTGCGATAATACGCCAAAAGTCGTTAACAACCCATACCGCAAACAAAATAACTGTTGCAGTTGAAAACCGGAATGAGCCGGTTATAACCGTTTTTCTGTTTTTCTTAGTCATATATCCGCGGAACGGACGCGCCATAGCCAGAAACTTTGCTGAAAAAGAAACCGAATAAAGCGTTAGCCGCGTTCCGCTGCATCTGCCCATAAGCACATTATATCTGCGCAGATTACGAAAAAATCCCGCTTCTTTCTCCACAATTTCATTTATCTGATGAAAGTTTTTGTCCGTTACAAAAGTGTATATAACAGGGCGCAGAGAAAAATGCGTGTGTGCGGCGGTGTGATAAATATCGTCGGCAAAGGCTGCAATCCAACGCTTCATACGCCCCATGAAAACACCTCTCTATCTGATTCTCTTACACTCCATATAATAGCGTTTTTCTCTCGCGTCGCCCATTGAGAATGTTTTGCGCGGAAGCGCGCCGTCCTTTATAACTGTCGGGAAAAGCTCGCTTTTTTCCATAGCGGGAAGCAAAAACGCTATACTATCCTTGCGCGCACCGAGCGTTTCGGCAACATCATCTCCATGAATATAATCTATACGAGCCTTTTTATGCTTTTTGAGATAATCGTCTAAAAATGTCTGGAGCGTTCCAACCGCAATATTACTTGGCGCATTTTTAACATATACACTTCCGCGCTTGCCTTTGTAGCAATAGCGTATGCGCTGACCGCCGTTGCTTCTGAGCGACGCGTTTTTATCATAATATTTAATAAATTCATCTATAACGTTTTCAGGCTCTACGTCGAAAAGCACGCGATGGATAGGCTCGAACACTAGCGAACGATCGTGCAGATTGACAATCTCCACAAGCGCGTATCTGGCGGGATGCGATTGTTGCTCCGCCTTTGTAAGCGTCTTTTTAATCTTATCCCAGCATGTCTTTGCAGTCGCAAGCGAATGATTTCCGTCCCCAACTGCAAACAGCAATACAGACGAATTTTTAACTCCGTATTTTTTACGAAATTCTTTCTTATCCGCAAGCATATCCAATGCATTCATAACATGCTCGCAGTCGTCGCGCGTGAGACGGCTTCCGTAAAGGCTTCCGCCGTTCTGCATAAGCGGAAAATTGTAAACCTCCTCGCCGTTTTGCGGCGTGACTCCCCCGATAACGCTGTCATCCTCGTCGTCTATTAACAGCATAACGTGCGGAGCCTCAAGCGGCGCGTCGGCGCGCACCGCAGCGCGCGGCGGTATACGCTCGGCAACGGTTTCCTCTGTCGCGCGGATAAGCGATTTACTGTTCTTTTTGAAATTATACTCCTCCAAATCAACACAGCCGACAATTCCGCGCCGCACGCGTCCGTCGCCGAAATCACGCTCTACATAAATCATAGCTTGCGTGAGTTCTTTAAAATAATTCATATCATTATAGAACCGCATTGTTTCGCAGATGCTCTTAATGCGGTTTTTTTCATCGCCGTCTCCGAGATACACCTCGGGGAAAATAATATGATATGCAGACGGAACTCCGTCTGTTATCTCTGCAACCCTTTTCCAGTAATCAGGCTCAGACGTATATTGGTCGCACGCCACCACGCTCCATTTGTCATACTCCATATTTTGCGGAAGTAATATATCCGCAGGATAAAACGGTCCCATTTTCTTTTCCTCCTTAGTCTTTTATATATATTTTATTATGCCCTATTTCGTTATATCGCACACCCGCGCATTTGTAAACTTCAAGAGCCCGCAAACGTTCATCATCAAACTGCGTCCGCACACTCCCGCGCTGACTGCAATTTTCTCAAATCCTTTGCACGCTTCATCAATATATGTCGGATAATCCTTTTTCATACCAATAGGTGATACGCCGCCTCGAATATATCCGGTGAGAGGCAAAAGCTCCTTAAGATGTATCATCTCCGCTTTTTTATTGCCGGAACACGCCGCAATCTTCTTTAAGTCCAGCTCACGGTCTGCAGGAATACAGCACACCATAACGCCATGTTTATCCCCGCGTACAACGAGCGTTTTATATGTCTGCGCCGCAGAAAGCCCAAGTTTCTCCGCCGTATGAACGCCAAAATTATCTCCCACCTCATCAGCTTCATATTCAAGCGTTTCATATTCTATTTTTGCCTTGTCAAGCATTCGCATAGCGTTTGTCGTTATTCTTTTCTTTGCCATATACTCACCTATTTCAGTTCCACCACAGTTACGCCCATTTCGCCCTCGCCGTATTTTCCGTTTCTAAACGACTGCACATATCTGTGTTTCCTTAGCATAGACTGAACCGCGCTTCTCAAAACGCCCGTCCCTTTTCCATGGATAATCGTCACAGGAGAAATACCGGCGAGATAGCAGTCGTCCAGAAATTTTTCAGCGTTCATAACCGCCTCCTCGGGCATTTGTCCGCGTAAATCTACCTCCGGCGACACATTTTTCGACCTCGATTCAAACGCACGCGTGTTGCGTACATATTTATCCGCCATCTGCTTTGATTTTTCTCTGCTGTCGTCGATTCTTTTAAGATTTGTTATGTGCACGTCCATCGTGATAATTCCAGCCCGAACGCGCACCATACCGTCCTTATTAGGCGGGTTTAAAACTGTCGCATCCTGTTTCATTGAAACAATTTTCACACTTGTGCCCTTTTTTAAATCCTTAGGGGGCTCTGTGTATATTTTTCTCGGCTTAGACGCTTTCGCCATAGCCTCGTCTATTGTATCCTCGCGTTCTTTCAGCTTATTTTTGGCTTTTTTAACAGCTCCGTCAAAGCTCTGCGCACCTTTTTGGCGCATATGCTCAAGTTCCCTGATAATTTTATTCGCCTCGTCCTTAGCGTCCATAACGATAATTTTCGCTTCGCGGTGCGCTTCATCAAGTATAGTAGATTTACGCTCCTTTAAATTGGAACGCTCTTTATCCAGCTCTGATTTTAAATCAGCAAGCTCGCGGCGCATGCGCTCGGCATATTCGCGCTCGCTCCTCGCTTTTACCCTGCTCTGTTCCAAATCCGTAATAACATCCTCAAATTTAACATTCTCGTCAGACAAAAGCTCGTTCGCGCGGTCAATCACACGTTCGTCGAGCCCAAGCCGCCTTGATATAGCAAATGCGTTAGATTTGCCCGGCACACTGATAAGCAGTTTATAAGTCGGTTTTAGGGAATGAACGTCAAATTCACATGAAGCGTTTTCTACACCGGCGGTCGACAGCGCAAACAACTTCAGCTCGCTGTAGTGCGTGGTCGCCGCGGTTGTGACGCGGTATCTTCTCAAATGCTCCAGCACCGCCACCGCCAGAGCCGCTCCCTCCGTGGGGTCTGTTCCCGCTCCCAGCTCGTCGAAAAGCGCGAGCGAACGCTCGTCAATTCTCTCCAGAATACGGACAATGTTAACCATATGCGACGAAAAAGTAGACAAGCTCTGCTCTATGCTCTGCTCGTCCCCAATGTCCGCAAACACCTGCGAGAATACCGCTGCACGGCTCTCGTCCTGCACAGGCAGATGAAGTCCCGCCGCCGCCATAAGAGAAAACAATCCGATAGTTTTCAGCGTTACCGTTTTTCCGCCCGTATTAGGCCCTGTGATAACAAGCGTGTCGTAGCCCTCTCCGAGCATGACGTCGTTTGCCACTACAACATCATTTGCAATCAGAGGATGGCGCGCTTTTTTTAAATAAATTATTCCCTCGTCGTTAAGAATAGGCTCCGTTGCGTTCATATCCAATGCAAGCCGCGCTTTGCAAAAAATAAAATCAAGCCTTGCGCACACCTCGTAATCAACGGCAATCGCTCCGCTGTTTTCCGCCGCGGCCGCCGACAGCTCCATCAGAATCCTCTCTATCTCCGCCTGCTCTCGCCCCGTTAAATCGCGGATTTCATTATTTGCAGACACCACGCTCATCGGCTCAATAAACAGCGTTGCGCCGCTTGCCGACGAATCGTGCACAATACCCTTAATCTCTGAACGGTATTCGGCGCGCACCGGTATAACATACCTGTCGGCCCGCATAGTGACAATCGGGTCCTGCAAATATTTTTTATAATGCGCCGAGCGAATCATATCGTTTAAAGAGTCTTTTATTTTACCGTTGAGGTTTCGGATTTTTCGCCGGATTGCGCTCAAATCCGGCGAAGCGTCGTCTGCGATTTCGTCCTCGGAAATTATCGCGGCGTTTATTTTGTCCTCAACTGCTTTTGCGGTAACAATATTTTCAGCAATTCCGCTCAAAATACTCTCGTTTGCCGACGCGTCTCCTATATATGACTGCATCCGCCTCGCGACATATAAAATTCTCGAAGCTCCGATAAGCTCTGCCGCGCTCATTGCTCCGCCCATTTCAACGCGCTTAACTGCTCCGCGCACGTCTTTAACGGCAAGATTAACCGGAGGACTACCCATTTTAAGCATTGCCGACACCGCCTCAGCCGTTTCACGCTGCGCGGTCTGCGCAGCGGAAAGCTCTGTATACGGCTCTAAATCAAGTATTCTCTTTTTTGTTTCATCGCTGTCTGTGTATAACGACATTCGTTTTAATATTTTATCAAATTCAAGTGTTTTAAATGCTCTTTTATCCATGTTTTTCTCTATATTTCCTCCATTACGCTTCTTCACATGTTTGGCGGCAAATCCCATCAAATTATATGTTTGTAATAATCAGTGCCCCAAAAACGCCTACGGCTGAAACCGTACCTATAAGGGCAAGTATATTAAATATTTTTATGGTTTTTTCTTTGAATATTTTTGACGCTCCAGAAAACAAACCAATACCAATCACACCGCCCAAAGTATTTCCCAATAAATCGGTTATATC
The DNA here is from genome assembly GCA_949742185.1 of uncultured Clostridia bacterium. Taxonomy (GTDB): domain Bacteria; phylum Bacillota; class Clostridia; order UBA1381; family UBA1381; genus CATJNN01. The sequence continues at coordinate 5,854 of CATJNN010000122.1, forward strand.
GCTCATACCAATAGAAAATATATATTGCAGCGTTTCATATATTAAGCTTACCGCAAAAACAGGAATTATCTTTTTTATTATCCCCCATTTATTTCCCAGTATAGAAATATATATTCCGAATGGGATAAAAATTATCACATTCAAAATAATCTCCGATATTCCCACTCTGCCGTTCACAATAAGCGAGCCTGCAAACGGAATCAAATTAATTCTCCGTAAATTTACATTACTGAGAGACGCTATGTTAAAATGCATTTTAAACAGTATAATCCATGTTAGCGCTATTAAATATATTACAAACAATGCAAACGTCAATTTATTCAGACGCGTCTCATTTTTTAATCTCATACTTAGCATTTTCTTATCCTATAATCAAACTCATCTTTCAGCTTTATAAACAACCAGATTACTATATTCTCCTATAAGCGGCGCCATCTGTCTGAAACCTATTTTCCCGCCGCTGAGAAGCGGACCGTAGGTCTTGCCGTCGTCAATAAAATTAAAAATAAATAAATCGTCAACGAAAAACTGTACCTCGTTCCCGCATTTCACCACGCGCATTCTATAACTCTCTTTAGCGTCGTCCGCATTTGGGATAGGATCTGCACCCTGAGCTACGAGATGAAACCCCTTGCTTTTGCGAAGATTGCATGTGTGAAAAGCTCGTTCCTCCTCCCATTTTCGGCGAAAATAAGACACATGAAAAGCGTTTATATCTCCGCTGTGATATTGATTATACTGTCCGTCGCGCGGAGAAAGAGACGCGTCGAATAAATCCTCTCCTCCGCTCCCTTTTGCCGAAAAAAATAATATTGCCAGTCCCGGCTCCTCAACAGGACGAAAATCCCATTCTATTATAACATCCGACGGAAAATTCTCAGGACACCAAAAAACAAAATTTGATTTCTGACCCAGCGATTCATCCAGCATATTTTTCATTCTCATTTTTCCATTTTCAAAATACACTTTCGCGCTGCCCTCCATAAGAAAACCCTTTATATCCCGCTCACATGAGAGAGCATTTTCATAAATTTTTTCACTCTTTTTATAGCAATTCATATAAACCTTCTCCATTTCCGCAATTAACAATGAAATATATTCTTTAAACCAATTTTTTATTTACCATAAAATTATCAACCTTATATACTAATTATACCAATAAATACTATAAAAAACAACGCTATTTTAGATAAAAATAAATAACTTCTGCACAAGCTTGCTAATGAGGCATAAAATATCATGCGATTAATAAAAATCCTTAATTCTGGTCATTATCGTATATCAAACGCACTTTTACATTGATTTTATCAGACTCGTGTGATATAATTACAGAACAGAAATAATATGAAGGATAAAAAGAAAGAAGGGTTTTTATGAGACAAAAATTAATTTCAATGCTCATAGCAGTCTGCATGTTGCTTTCAGCAGCGGCAAACACCGCATTTGCCGAAAAAGAAAAAGAACGCGCGCAAATCGTCTATAACGGTGATTCCATGGACAGCTATCTTTTCCGTTCGAACAGCGAAGACAGCGTTGATAATTTATTTGTATGCTTTTCTGAAGATTACGCATACATAGACGACAACTGGAATACTCTTATCGACTTGCAGTGGTTCATGGACGCGGTTGGTGGAGAGATGACTCGTGACAGCGAAAAAATCACGCTCAAAAAAGGCGAAGATGTTATCGAAATGGATAACAACGGAATCATCCAAAAAATTACGGTTAATGGCAAAACTGATATGTTTTCATACGCGGACAACACCAATCCGCCTCGTATCGTCAACGATAAAACAACTTACAATCAACAGCTTGCGGTACTGTCAAGCATCCCTCCCGCAAAAGACCGCGACGCTCTTTACTATCCGGTGCGCCCTCTTGCGGAAAGCTTTGGCTGGAAAATAAAATACACCCCCGGAACAGATAAAGAAAGACCGATTATAAATCTGTTCGACGCGGGCGGATATGTGGAGTCAATGAAGGAAACCGCGCCGAATTTATACAAAATGTTAAATACACAAACTCCGCTTGTTAATCTTTCCGACTGCACATATTCTATAAAACTCGATATAACTCCTGCAAACTCAGACGCCGTAAAAGCGGCAATTAATATGGCGGTGAATTCAAAGCTTAAAGACGGTACCGCAGCAATATCGGGAACTTTTGATATTGATATACAGCCGATTATCGATTTTTTGACGCATAGCGAATATACAGTTCCAAAGCTTGACGGCGTTACTGTTGACCTTATGATTAACGAAAATGCTATTTATGCAAAAACAAACCTTTTTGAAAAGCTGTATGAGGCCGATAAAACAAATCCATATTTTGATTTGCTCGAAAGTCTGCTTGACAAAGAGAAATGGCTGAGACTTGATATTAACGAACTTATGGAATACATTGGCGTCGACTATATGACGTCTGTAATACCGGGCGATTTTTCAGCATACGCAAGCGGCGAGCTTACAGGTGCAGAATATATGGAATCGGTGTTTGATAATATATACGATATATATGAGGATATCGGTTATTTGCCGTCGGCTGATATGATGAACGCTATAATGCAAGCCTACCGTATAATGGATAAATATATAGTTATAAACGATACTGATAACGGCGGATATACAGTTAAAATAGATTTAACGACTGATGATATTATAAATATTATTCAAACGGCAGTATCAGATATGGTATATACAGATTCCGAAACAACAGACGCGGCTCAGACGCTTTCTGAAGAAGAAATCAAACAAATTAAAGATACTATAAATATTGATATTCACATGAACTCATCGTATTCTCCGAATGGCGCCAATACTGATTTAAACATGGCGCTCGGCTTGGACTTTGGCGATGATATAGGAAAGGGAACTCTTGTAATTAAGGGAACACAAACTGCAAAAGTTACAAATGATTTCGATATGCCCAATATTCCTGAACGCGCGATTGACCTTAATACAGTTATAGAAATGATAGACAATTTATAATATATTTATAATAAGAATAAATCAGAGCATTTAGCCCTGATTTATTTTTATTAACGGAATTGCGGAACAACAGCAAAAATCCTTCGGGGCTCAATGCTCCGAAGGATTTTCATTATCTCACCACAAGTTTATCATCTTCAATATCTACAGTAACACTGTCTCCCTTTTTAATTTTTCCGTCTATAATTTCCTCCGACAGCAAATCCTCAACCTCGTTTTGTATCGCGCGGCGCAAAGGTCTTGCGCCAAAGGTTGGGTCATAACCCGCTTTTGCAAGCTTTGTTACCGCACCGTCGGAAAACTCAACCGATATATCGTTCCCGTTTAATCTCCTTTTAAGCGAAGAAAGCATAATTGAAGCAATCTCTTTAATATCATTTTCTGACAAACGGCTGAACACAATAATATCGTCGATACGGTTTAAAAACTCGGGCTTAAATTCCCGCTTAACCTCTGCCATAACTTTTTCTTTAATATTTTCAAAATCATCCTGTTCTCCGTTACCGTCACTCTTTGAAAAACCAAGGCGAGAATTATTCATCTGCAAAATATTTTTAGCTCCGAGATTAGATGTCATGATAATAATCGTGTTGCGGAAATCCACTTTGCGCCCCTGTGCATCGGTTAAAATTCCATCCTCCAGAATCTGAAGCATAATATTAAACACATCGGGATGCGCTTTTTCTATTTCATCAAACAGCAGCACCGAATATGGCTTCTTGCGTATTTTCTCAGTGAGCTGACCGCCCTCCTCATAGCCGACATATCCCGGAGGAGAACCTATAAATTTCGATACCGCATGTTTTTCCATATATTCCGACATATCAACTCTAATCATAGCGTCCTCGCTGCCGAACATACACTCCGCAAGCGCTTTTGAAAGCTCCGTCTTTCCAACCCCTGTAGGACCTAAGAATAAGAACGAGCCGATAGGACGTTTCGGGTCTTTAAGTCCCGCTCTGCCGCGGCGTATTGCCTTTGAAACCGCCGTAACCGCCGCGTCCTGCCCGACAACACGCTCATGAAGCAAACTCTCAAGATTTTTAAGCCGTTCGCTCTCAGTCTGAGTAAGCTGTTTGACCGGGATTTTTGTCCATCCCGAAACAACGTCGGCAACATCCTCGGCTTCAACCGTCAGATTAGAAGAGGTCTGTTTATCTTTCCACTCTGTCTTGTCCTTTTCCATCTGAGCCTTTAAGTCATTCTCCTTGTCGCGCAGCTCAGCCGCTTTTTCAAAATCCTGAGAGGTTATGGCCTCCTCTTTATCCTTTGCAATAGCCTCAAGCTGTTTTTCCAAATCCTTAACGTCCGCGGGCGCGGTGAGCGCGCTCAGCCGCTTCTTTGACGCAGCCTCATCAATAAGGTCTATAGCTTTATCGGGAAGGAATCGGTCTGTTATATATCTTGACGACAGCTCGACAGCCGCCTCTATAGCTTCATCCGAAATGTTCACGCCGTGATGAGCTTCATATTTGTCGCGTATACCGTTTAATATACGAACTGCCTCCTCCTGCGAAGGTTCTCCCACTGTCACAGGCTGAAAACGACGCTCCAACGCGGCGTCTTTTTCAATATATTTACGATATTCTTTAATTGTTGTCGCGCCGATTAACTGAAGCTCTCCCCGCGCAAGCGCAGGCTTTAAAATATTTGCCGCGTCAATCGACCCTTCCGCGCTTCCCGCTCCGACTATAGTATGAATTTCGTCAATAAACAAAATAATGTTGCCGCTCTGAACAACCTCCTCAATCGCTTTTTTCATGCGCTCTTCAAACTCGCCGCGATATTTCGCTCCCGCCACCATAGACGATAAATCCAGCGTTACAAGCCGTTTGTTTTTTAATATCTCCGGCACGTCGCTGTCTGTAATTTTCTGCGCAAGTCCCTCGGCGATAGCCGTTTTTCCCACGCCCGGCTCGCCTATAAGACACGGATTATTTTTCGTTCGGCGGCTGAGTATCTGAATAACCCTCTCTATTTCTTCGTCACGTCCGATAACAGGGTCGAACCTGCCGTCCTTTGACATTGCAGTGAAATCTCGTCCGAATTTATCAAGCGTAGGCGTTTTACTGTTCGGATTATAATTTGCCGAAGGAGTCTCTCCTCCCTCATATTCATAATCATATCCATCAGACGCGTCCGGATTCACGGCTCGCACAGTTTCCGCATAAAACGCGCTCGGATTAATATTAAACGATGCTAAAATCCGCGCCCCAAC
>CATJNN010000123.1 GCA_949742185.1 uncultured Clostridia bacterium
ACAGCCGCGTCCGCTTTATCCGCATCCACAGCAGCCACCATACCGATGCCCATATTAAACGTGTTAAACACATCCCTCTCGCCAAGTCCGCCCTTAGACTGCATAAGGCTGAAAATAGGCAGCACGTCCCACGCGCCTTTATTAATCTTCGCGCAAAGATTTTCAGGCAGCATACGCGGAATATTTTCGATAAATCCACCGCCCGTTATATGCGACACCGTATGTATTCCAACCTCGCTGATAAGCTTCAGAAGCGGCTTAACATAGATTTTTGTCGGCGTTAAAAGCTCCTCGCCCACGGTTTTTCCAAGCTCGTTTGAATACTCTCCAAGCGACTTTTTCGCATCGTCTCCGTTAAGACCAAAAAGCTTGCGCACAAGCGAGTAGCCGTTTGAGTGTATACCGCTCGACGCTATTCCTATAAGCGCGTCTCCCGCCTTAGCGTTCGCGCCATCGGTGATTTTATCCTTTTCCACAATACCAACTGAAAAGCCCGCCAAGTCATATTCGTCAATCGGATAAAATCCGGGCATCTCAGCCGTCTCGCCGCCCACAAGCGCGCAGCCCGCCTGAACGCAGCCGTCTGCCACGCCCTTCACAATCTGCGCCACCTTTTCGGGATAATTTTTTCCAACCGCCAAATAATCAAGGAAAAACAACGGCTGCGCGCCCGAGCACGCAACATCGTTCACGCACATCGCCACGCAGTCCTGCCCTATAGTATCGTGCTTGTCCATCAAAAACGCAACGCGAAGCTTAGTTCCCACACCGTCCGTACCGGAAACCAGCACCGGATTTCTGTAGCCTGATGGCAGCTCAAAAAGTCCGCCGAAACCGCCGATACCGCCGATAACTCCCGGAATAAGCGTCTTTTTAACATGCTCCTTTATAAGCCGAACCGACTCGTACCCTGCCTCAACGTCTACTCCCGCCTGCTTGTATGCATTTTCACTCATGTTCTTTCTCCTTTTAAAACTTTATTATAATTTCTCTGGTTGTTAATCAGAAATAGCACCCATACCGCTCATTTTCATAATTTGCTGTCCGTATTCTCCCTGCATAAGCTCCGCGAATTTCTCTATCTTTTCATTTGGCTCATCTCGAATTACAGCATAATAGTTAGTCGTGCACGGATATGTTCCGTCAGCTATCGTCTCCTCCGACGGATTCACGCCGTCTACCGACATAAGCTTAATATCGAGCGGTCCGAGAACCATCTGATTATTGAAGTAATAATAATACAGACTATAGCCTATGGCATACTTGCCGGGGTTTTCTCTGTTAAAATCATCCACCTCAGTTAGAATACTCGACATCATCCACGAGGTATGCTCTTTTTGTATATCTTCGTTTATACTTTTTCCGTTAAGAACAAATTTCTCCATCTGCGCATGACTTCCGCTGTCGTTATTTCGGCAGAACGGAACAAACTCCGCATCCTCTCCGCCTAACTCGCTCCAGTTTTTTATGCCATTATCAACATAGATACTGCGAAGTTGTTCAGTCGTTATATTGTCCGCCTTATTCAAATTTCCGGTAAAGAATATAAGCGCCTCGTTCGCAATCGGAATATATTTGAGCTTAACGCCCTTGTCCTCCGCATAGTTTTTAATCTCCTCGCTCGGGTCGGGAACAAATATCATCTCAACCTCGCCGTCAATTAAACGCTTGTAGGAATTTGAGGTTTTTGAATGCGCCGTTGGAAAATCAGAATGATTTTGATAATTCATATAGTAACTCCCAAATATATTGGACGTCATATCGTATGTAGACGTCGAACCGTCTAAAATCGGAATTTCTATGTCGGGTGCGTCCGCGCGCTTTATTGCCGGCGCATTAGCTCGGAAAAAGCTTCGTATGAAATCATACAAAAACTCCGCGCATTCATATCGCGTAACGCTTCTCTGCGGTTCAAGAAAATACTCGTCGTCAGACGTATCCATATCATCATGGCAATCTATTTTCATAAGCGGTGTATAATTGTTCAGCAGCATATTATTATACGCTTCTCTTGCAAACTCCGAAACCTTGTCAATATCGCGGTACTTCGAGAAATCATATTCTCCTATATCGCCCACGTTTTCCATATCGTTAAGCATACGGTATGTCATCGCCATAAGCTGTTCGCGCGTGACCTCTTCGTCCGGATTAAATTTTTCAGCCTGCTTGAACACGCCCCTGTCCGTAAGCGCCATTATATAACCGCAAGACCAATCGCCCTCTTTAACGTCCTGATAACACGACGGCTTATCAGACGGTTCAATCGAAAACAGCCTTGAAAACACAGCCGCCATTTCCGCGCGCGTAAGCGTTTTTCCGGGCTTAAACGTGCCGTCGCCATAGCCTGCAAGAACGCCGCGCGCCGACATTTCGTCAACATACATGTCAATATAATAAACGTCCTCCGGCAAACCGTCGCCGCTGTATTTGTTAGCGTCGGTAAATTCTGCCGGCTTGATTTTTGTCAGTTTTATTTCACCGCTGCCTTTAAGATATGCGTATGTATTGCCGTCAAATGGAGCTACCGACAACGGGATAAGCCTGTCCGTGTCCTTTTCCGCCGCAAGCCATATATACTCGCTGCCGTAATCATACCCGACGTCGTCCCTAACGTATTTGACATTAACATCAGCCTTCGCCGACGCCTGAACCGCAGAGCACGCCGCCGCCAGCGATAATAAAACCGCTGTTATTTTCTTTTTCATGTTCCCCTCTCCTCTTACAGCTCCGACGCCATCTGCTTTATCTTTTCATTTTTCTTCGCCACGCCGTCAGCCATATCCTGCTTTGCTTTTTTCAGCGCGTCTTTAAGATAATCATATTTAAGCGACAATATCTGCGCCGAAAGTATCGCCGCGTTTGCGCCGTTGTCTACTCCAACGGTCGCCACTGGTATTCCCGGCGGCATCTGCACCGTCGCTAAAAGCGCGTCCATGCCGTCGAACGTGGATTTTATCGGTATACCGATAACAGGAATGATAGTGTGCGCCGCTAAAACGCCGCTTAAATGCGCCGCCATCCCCGCCGCCGCAATAATTACCTCAATTCCGTTTCTCTCCGCGTTTTTCGCGAACTCCGCCGCCTCGTCAGGCGTACGGTGCGCCGATATAACATTCACGTCTGCGTCAATATTAAAACTTCTGAGCTTTGATAAGCATGATTTAAGCTTTTCAAAGTCTGAATCACTTCCCATAACCACTGCAACTTTTGGATTTGACATTATAATCTACACAGCCTTTCTTCCCGCAAATAATAATGAAAATATCCTAAACACCCTATGGGCGGGCACACAAGGCGTTAAACGGATAATGCTTATGCCGCTTTTTCTCATAATAATACTACCAAAACCGCGTCGTATTGTCAATATTTTTGCAAAATTTCCGTGCAACAAAAATATCCCTTGCATGCAGTTTTCTACTGTTTTCGCTTCATTCAAAAAAAACGAACTGTAAACGTAAAAAATATAAGGGTGTTATTCTATAAAATATTTTTCACAAATATATTCAATTAAAAATCAAACAAAAAATAAAGGAGCAAACGCTCCCTTATTTTCATCAATTATTTATTCAGATTAGTTTCAAGCTTATTAAGCTCGTCTGCAATTTCCTTAGGAAGTCTGTCGCCAAACTGAGCAAAATACTTCTTTTGGTCGGCAACATCTTCAAGCCATATCGACTTATCAACGCTAAGAAGTTCTTTAAGCACATTCGCGTCAATATCAAGATCAGTAGTATCAATAGCATTTTCTGCCGGCAGATATCCTATCGGCGATTCAACCGCGTCAGCCTTGCCCGCACATCTGTCAAGTATCCACAGAAGCACACGCATATTGTCGCCGAAGCCCGGCCACATGAAGTTGCCTTCCTCATCCTGTCTGAACCAGTTAACATGGAAAATCTTAGGCGCTTTGTCGCCAAGCTTTTTACCCATATCCAGCCAATGACCGAAATAATCAGCCATGTTATATCCAACAAACGGCTTCATAGCCATCGGGTCGCGGCGAACAACGCCAACAGCGCCTGCAGCCGCAGCAGTAGTCTCAGAAGCCATAGTCGCACCTACAAACACGCCATGCTGCCAGTCTCTTGCCTGATATACAAGCGGAGCCGTCTTTGCGCGTCTGCCGCCGAATACAATAGCTTCAACCGGAACACCCTGCGGATTTTCAAATTCCTTTGAAATACACGGACAATTAATCGCCGGAGCTGTGAAACGTGAATTCGGGTGCGCAAGCTTATTGCCTGCAGCAGTATACTCAGCGCCGTTGACCTTTTTGCCTGTCCATTCTGTAGCGTCAGCCGGCGGGTTCTTATCAAGCCCTTCCCACCAAACCGTCATATCCTCGTTATTGATTGCAACATTTGTGAAAATTGTATTCTTCTTCGTTGACTCCAACGCATTAAAGTTTGTTTTTTCAGAAGTGCCCGGAGCAACTCCGAAAAATCCTGCTTCCGGATTAACAGCATAAAGTCTGCCGTCCGGACCGATTTTCAGCCATGCGATATCGTCGCCCACAGTCCAAACCTTATAGCCTTTATCTTTTAAATACTGAGGCGGAATAAGCATAGCCAAATTTGTCTTGCCGCATGCTGACGGGAACGCCGCGCATATATACTTAACCTCACCCTGCGGGTTTTCAATCCCGAGAATAAGCATATGCTCAGCCATCCAGCCCTCATGCTTTCCAAGATAAGAAGCTATCCGAAGCGCAAAACATTTTTTTCCAAGCAGCACATTGCCGCCGTATGCGGAGTTAATTGACCAGATTGTACTGTCCTGCGGAAAATGAACGATATATCTCTCGTCGGGATTTACATCCTTTTTAGCATGCAGACATTTAACAAACTCCCCGCTGTCTCCGAGCTGGTCAATAACCGACTTGCCGATACGAGTCATTATAGCCATGTTCAAAACAACGTAAATACTATCTGTAAGCTCAATACCGATTTTTGAGAACGGCGACCCTACAGGCCCCATCGAATAAGGAATTACATACATAGTTCTTCCCTTCATTGCGCCTGTATAAAGAGCTGTAAGTTTCGCATACATTTCCTTTGGTTCCATCCAGTTATTAATCGGACCCGCTTCAATCTCGGTCGGGGTGCAGATAAAAGTTCTGTCCTCAACGCGGGCAACGTCGTTTTCAGCCGTTCTGTGATAATAACAGCCCGGAAGCTTTTCCTGATTAAGCTTAATCATCTCTCCGCTTGCAACTGCCTCCTCGCGAAGCGCTTCAAGCTGCTGTTCGCTGCCGTCAATCCAGACAACACTGTCCGGCTGACACATTTTTGTCATTTCGTCAAGCCATGCAAGAACTGTTTTGTTCTCAGTCATTTTTCTTACCTCCTAAAATATCATCCAAACGAAAATATTTACTATAAATCCGCTTTTTTGCCATTTTTATGGTCATTACCAATTATACCATATAATTTTCAGAATGCAAAGAGTATTTTAAAAAAATTCAAAAATTTAAATATTTTTTCATAATTGACATTAAAAACACTTCAATATATAATAAATATAAACAAAAAATCAGATTTTGAGGTGGCTCCATGAAAGAAAAAATTTATACCATACCTGTAAACGAAGCATACGATACAGAGTGCGAGTGTCCGTTGTGTTTTTTGCAAAATAAGCTTGAACGCGACGCTGTAAGTTTTGCTTTAGGCGACGCAATGATGCAGCCAGACCATCGTGAAACGTCAAATAAAATCGGCTATTGCCGGGAACATTTTTCTCTTATGATGCAGCGTCCGAACAAGCTGAGTCTTGCGCTGGTGCTTGACACGCACCTTAAAAATATTCGCTCTGAGCTTGATAAATGCGAAAAATCATCATCCACCTCCGTTAAAGGCTTTTTCGGCAGGGATAAATCTCAGAATTTATCAGAAAAACTTTGCTCCTTGCTTGGAGAACTCGAAAACTCCTGCATGATATGCAAAAAGATTGACAGCACTATGGAGCATTATATTGACGTTCTGTTTTATATGTGGGATAAAGAAGACGATTTCCGAAATAAATTTGAGCGTTCAAAAGGCGTATGTCTGCCTCATCTTCAGCTTCTTGCAAAATCCGCTCCTGGATATCTATCCAAAAGCCGCGCCGGAGAATTTCTCTCCTCGCTTTTGCAAAAAGAGAGCTCCGAACTTTCGCGCGTGCAGGAAGATATACATAAATTCACTTTAAAATTTGACTACCGTAACGCGGATATGCCATGGGGAACCGCTCAGGACGCCCCTATCCGCACCGTTGAAAAAATAGCCGGCAGCATCACGCCGCTTGAGACAGAGGTTTGAAATATAACATAATAAATTATAAAAACAGGTATAGCGTATTTATAAATACGCTATACCTGTTTTTATAGAAAACTATATCTCAATCAATTCATCCGCACTGTTCCGATTATATCCTTTATACAAGAAATATTATATTTTTCCATATACGCACTCATCTCGTCCTTCACTCGTAAAATCATACACGGATCCGTAAACAGCGCTGTACCGAGCGCAACAATACTCGCTCCAGCAAGCATCAGCTCTATAGCGTCCGCGCCCGACATAACGCCGCCCATTCCGATTATCGGCAGCTTAACGGCCTGCGACACCTCATATATCATGCGCACCGCAATAGGCTTAACAGCAGGTCCCGACAATCCGCCGGTGTTATTTGCCAAAATAGGACGGCGCGTGTTAATATCAATCGCCATTCCAAGAAGCGTATTAATCAGAGACAGCGCGTCCGCGCCGCCTGCTTCCGCAGCCTTAGCAATCTCAGAAACTGAAGTTACATTGGGCGAAAGCTTAACGATAAGCGGTTTTTTACAATGTTTTTTAACCTCGGCCGTAAGGTGACTGACGGTATCCGCGTCAGTTCCGAATGCCATGCCTCCGTGCTTAACGTTTGGACAAGAAATATTCATTTCAAGCATAGCCGCTTCCGTTTCAGACAAAATCTCTGCCATCTCGCAGTATTCCTCGACAGTATTCCCCGCCATGTTGGCTATCACGTTTGTGTCATATTTTCTTGCCAAGTCAGGCATTATATGCTCTGCAAACTGCTCCACACCCGGATTTTGCAGTCCTACGCTATTTAAAATTCCATACGGAGTCTCCGCTATACGCGGCGGCGGATTACCTGCGCGCGGCATGCGCGTCAGTCCTTTCGCTGTAAAACCGCCGTACTCATTTAGGCTCACATATTCATCATATTCTTCTCCAAAGCCAAACGTGCCGGACGCTGTGACAATAGGATTTTTAAAATTAACACCGCAAATTGAAACTTCCATGTTTTTATTCATCAAGCGTCACCTCCGTTGACCAGAATACGGGGCCGTCCTTACACACCCGCTTATATTTATCTGTCCCCTCAAACACAGTTGCGCACGAGCAGACAAGACACGCTCCTATTCCGCATCCCATACGCTGTTCAAGCGAAAGTCTGCATGGTATATTCCTCTTCTCCGCCATCGCTTTCACAGCTTTAAGCATAGGCATTGGACCGCAAGCGTAAATTACTCCGCATCCGTCCTCGTCAATAGCCTGCTCTGCCGCCGATACCGCAAAACCGTGATAACCGTATGAACCGTCGTCAGTCGCAATTTTTACGTTTCCTGCGGCCTTGAATTCCTCCTCCATAATCACACGGCTTTTCTCTCTGAAACCCAGAAAGATTTTTGGACTATCCAGTTTCTTTGCCAGCATATAAAGCGGAAAAATACCAATACCGCCGCCTATCAATACAGGCTTCTTATATTCTCCGTCAATAAAACTGTTTCCCAAGGGTCCCATTATATCAATCGTATCTCCGATTTCCATAGCCGCAAGATCACGCGTTCCCGCGCCTTTCACCTCAAATACGAAACGCACATTTTCACCGTCTGCATCGCAAATACTTATCGGCCGGCGCAAAAGCGTACCCTCGCCGCAGTCTATATGAAGAAATTGCCCCGCCGCCGACTCTTTTGCTATTTCAGGACATACAACAGTATAGTCAAAGATTCCGTCCGCAAGCTCTTTTTTTGAGCTAAGCGTTGTTTTATATACTTTTTTCATGCATCCTCCTTATAACACCGAGCATATCTCATCGCGCATACGGATAGCTTCTGCGCGCGCCGCCTCGGCAAATTGTTCTTCTTTCCATCCGTCCTTTTTATAGGCGCACATAATGCCGCGCGACGAATTCACTATAGCGCCCAGACCGTCGTCGTTAAAGCTGTTTTTCACGTCCCTTGCGCCGCCGCCCTGCGCGCCGTAACCCGGAACAAGGAAATATGAATGCTTCATAATCTCCCTCAAAACTTTCGCCTGCTCGGGATATGTCGCGCCGACAACCGCGCCGACCGCTCCATAACCGTATCTGCCGACTGTGTCTTCATTCCAGACATTCACAAGCTCCGCAACATGCTCGTAAAACGGTTTCCCATCAGAAAGCTTGTCCTGCAATTCTCCTGAAGACGGATTCGACGTTTTCACAAGAGCGAATATTGCTTTACCATATATCTTACAGTCGTCTACAAAAGGCCTAACTCCGTCCGTTCCAAGATACGGATTAACCGTCACACAATCAACCGGACAAGCGTCCGCAAGCTCACCGTCAACCTCCGTCCTTCCTATATACGCCGACGAATACGCCTGAGCCGTTGTTCCTATATCGTTGCGTTTAACATCCAGAATAATATACAATCCTTTTTCTCTTGCATATTTTACTGTCTTATGCAAAGCGCCCTCACCCGGCAATCCATACATTTCATAAAACGCCGACTGCGGTTTAACAGCCGGAACAACATCATACAGCGCGTCAATCAAACCCTTATTAAACTCCCATATCGCTTCCGCAGCCCCTTCAAGCGTTTTCCCATATCTTTCATATGTTGCATTCCTTATATACTGCGGTATAAATTCAAGTCTTGGGTCAAGTCCGGCAACCGACGGATTTTCCGTTTTTTTTATTTTTTCTATTAGCACATCAATCGACATTTTATGTCCCTCCCTTATAACAAAACACCCTGATTTACAATTATATGTCCCCTCACAATCGTATACTGTGGTTTTCCATATAATTTCCATCCGTCATACGGCGAGTTCTTGCTTTTGGACTCAAACTCCTCCGCTTTAACCTCATATTCCTTATCAGGACTGAAAATCACGATATCCGCCGCTGTTCCGACTCTTAGTGTACCCTTATTTAATCCCAAAATATTCGCAGGGTTAGCTGTCATCTTCTCTAAAAACTTGCCCAGCGTCAGCACATTTTCCTTTACAAGATAAGTAATTCCCAAACCAAGCGCCGTCTCAAACCCGATAATGCCATTTTGCGCCGCTGCAAACTCGCACTGCTTTTCGTCAGCGTGGTGAGGAGCATGGTCTGTTGCAATGGCGTCAATCGTACCGTCCGCCAAACCGTCCTTTATAGCCTGCACATCGTCGTCCGTGCGGAGCGGAGGGTTCATTTTAGCATTAGTATTAAACCCCTCGCAGGCTTTTTCCGTTAACGTGAAATAATGCGGGCATGTCTCGCACGTCACACACACACCGCGTTTTTTAGCCTGACGCACAAGCTCGACGCTCCCCCGCGTGCTCACATGCGCTATATGCACCGCCGTGCGCGTAGCTTCAGCAATCAGAATATCGCGCGATACCATAACCTCCTCAGCCGCTCTCGTTATTCCGTGCAGTCCCATGGATGTCGCCACCGCGCCCTCGTTCATTGAGCCTCCGTCCGCAAGCCCCATGTCCTCGCAATGCGACACAACAGTAACGTCAAACATATCTGCGTATTCCATGGCGCGGCGCATAAGCCCCGATTCTACCACCGGTCTGCCGTCGTCCGACACAGCGACCACTCCCGCAAATTTCATATCTCCTATTTCCGCAAGCTCCTTACCCTGAAGTCCCTTTGAAATGGCTCCTATAGGATATACGTTCACACAGCCTACCTTTTCCGCTCGCGACGTTATATATTCAACAACCGCCGCATTATCAATAACCGGAGACGTATTAGGCATACACGCCACCGATGTAAATCCGCCCATAGCTGCCGCCCGCGTTCCTGATTCTATGTCCTCTTTATATTCAAATCCCGGGTCCCGCAGATGACAGTGCATATCAACCAATCCCGGCGCAACAATCATCCCCGACGCGTCTATAATTTCAATATTAAGTCCCTCAGGGTCAAGGTCGGTGCCTATTTCGCTGATTTTTCCGTCTTCTATATAAATATCCGTAACCTCGTCGCGCTCCTGCGACGGGTCCACAACTCTGCCGCCCTTAATCAATAGCTTCATTAATTTTTCCTCCTCTCGACAACATATACATTACCGCCATACGCACTGCAACACCGTTTGTAACCTGTTCGTTTATAACGCTTCTGCCGCAGTCCACCACAGACGAGGAAAACTCAACCCCTCTGTTCACCGGTCCCGGATGCATTACAAGCGCGTCGGGCTTTGCAAATTTCAAACGTTTGCCGTCAATACCAAAGAAGCGATGATACTCGCGCACGCTTGGGAAAAGCCCGCTTTTCTGACGTTCAAGCTGTATACGAAGCCCCATAACCACGTCTGCGTCAACCATTGCCTCCTGCACGCTGTGAAATACTTTAACGCCCAAGTTCTCCATCCCCTCGGGCACAAGCGTTGCCGGTCCTCCAACCGAAACTTCCGCTCCAAGCTTCGTCAATCCATATATATTGCTGCGCACAACCCTGCTATGCTCAATATCTCCCAAAATCGCAACCTTTAACCCTTTGAATCCGCCTTTTTTTTCTTTTATTGTCAGCATGTCTAAAAGCGCCTGAGTAGGGTGCTCGTTCATGCCGTCGCCCGCGTTTACAATAGACGCGTTAACATGCGGCGCAATTATATGCGGCGCGCCGCTCATATTGTGCCGCATCACTATAATATCCGTTCCCATAGCGTCAATCGTGCGCACAGTGTCCAGAAGCGACTCGCCCTTTTGCACGCTTGAACCGCTTGCTGAAATATTCGCCGCATTCGCGCTCATATATTTCGCCGCAAGCTCAAACGAAAGCCGCGTCCGAGTGCTATTTTCATAAAACAGCGTCACAACAGTACGCCCCTGCAAATGCGGCGTTTTCTTATTTTTCTGCCCAAGCACAAATTTCATCATCTCCGCCGCGCTTAAAATTTCATTTATTTCATCAGCAGACAAATCTTTAAGCCCCAGTAAATCTTTTTTCATACTACTCTCCCTTTTCCATAACGCCGATTGCCGTGCGCGTTATGTTTCCATCCTGCGTTCCCACATATATGTATTCCTTTTTCGACGTGGGCACATTCCGTCCTGTGTAATCCGCCTGTATTGGCAGCTCGCGGTGTCCGCGGTCTATTAAAACTGCCAGCTCTATCTTCGCCGGTCTGCCCATATCAAAAAGCTCTCCGATTGCCGCGCGTATAGTGCGCCCTGTATAAAGCACATCGTCAAACAATATAATTCTTTTGCCATGCACAGGAAAAGCTATATCTGTTCCCATAACCACCGGATACTCAGAAAGCATCGTTAAATCATCACGATAAAACGTTATATCCAGACTGCCTATGGGTATATCTATACCGTCAGTCTCTTTTATTCTGCGCGCGGCTGCTCTCGCCAGAAGCACACCCTCGGTCTCAATTCCTATAAAAACCAAATCTCCGCCGCCCGCGCTTCTCTCCATGATTTCGCATGCAATCCTCTCAACTGCACGGTTAACTCCGGCAGCGTCCATAATCTCAGCCTTTTCCGCAAACATATTCCGCCTCCTCGCCTGTCCTTAAAATTCCAGTAATATTATATATTATATAACTGAATTTGTCTATAAATAATTAGTTTGATTTTTATAAAAAATACTCTGTGTCATTTTCACTGAATACCGTTCGTCTCAAACGTTTTTAATCAGCGTCCTCCTCCAACGCTTCAATTAAAAAACTTACCGGACGAAAACCGTCGTTGCATGAAATCATCGCAGATTTCTTGTTCTTCATCCACCCGTCATATATATTCTCTCCGCCATGCGATAGCAGCATAACAAACGCAGACATACTTTCCCATGCGCTTAAACACATCCCCATCGGCTTTTCCCATCCGTTGGCGACAAACACCTGTCCCTCCCGCATGCCGCAGGCATGTTGAATCGGATTTTCATATTTTTCAATCAAATCTTCATAACACGCTTTTTTCATAACCGTAATCCTGCACTTTTTCATGTCAAATGCTCCTCTCACATTCTCCGTGCCAGTTTTTCGCTGTATTCCCGTCTGAAATCCTCAAAACGATGCTCTTCAACAGCCGCGCGTATACTGGTCATAAGATTATTATAAAAATATAAATTATGCATAACCGCCAGTCTCATTCCAAGCATTTCCTTAGCCTTAAACAAATGCCTGATATATGCGCGAGAATAACGTCGGCACGCCTCACATCCGCAATGCTCGTCAATCGGAGCTGCGTCCAGCTCATATTTTGCATTCATCAGATTCATCGTTCCATTCCATGTAAACAAATTCGCATGACGCGCGTTTCTGCTCGCAATAACGCAGTCAAAGAAGTCTACCCCGCGCGCCACCGCCTCAATTATATTTGAAGGCGTTCCCACTCCCATTAAATATCTCGGACGGTCGGCGGGAGCATGCGGCACAACAACGTCGAGTATATGATACATCTGCTCATGACTTTCCCCAACAGCCAGCCCGCCTATAGCATACCCCGGCAAATCAAGCTCTGCGATTTTTTTCATATGCTCCACCCGCAAATCGTCATATGTTCCGCCTTGATTTATTCCAAACAGCATTTGACTCTGATTTATTGTATCCGGCAATTTTGAAAGCCTGTCCAGTTCATTTTTGCACCGTACAAGCCAACGATGCGTCCTGTCGCACGATTTTTTCACATAATCATAAGGCGCGGGATTCTCAATACATTCGTCAAACGCCATTGCAATTGTTGACGCCAGATTTGACTGAATCTGCATACTCTCCTCCGGTCCCATAAAGATTTTCCGTCCATCTATATGCGACTGAAAGCTCACGCCCTCCTCCGTTATTTTCCTGAGAGAAGCAAGCGAAAACACCTGAAACCCTCCACTGTCTGTAAGTATCGGTCTGTCCCAATTCATGAATTTATGAAGTCCGCCAAGCTGTTTTATAATTTTATCTCCAGGGCGCAGATGCAAATGATATGTGTTAGACAATTCAACCTGACACCCCAAAACCTTCAAATCCTCTGTTGACACCGCTCCCTTAATAGCCGCCGCCGTGCCTACATTCTGAAACACCGGCGTCTGGACCG
Source organism: uncultured Clostridia bacterium (assembly GCA_949742185.1). Lineage (GTDB taxonomy): Bacteria > Bacillota > Clostridia > UBA1381 > UBA1381 > CATJNN01. Next base: position 13,284 of record CATJNN010000123.1, read on the forward strand.
TGCCATGGACCGTACGAAACTCGCCGCGTCTTGCCAAACCGTCTGTTGTTATTAACTTAAACATTCTCTCAATCCTTTTTATTTCTTTATCAAATATATTCTATATAAAAAACAGTAAAAATGCAATAAAAATATTAATTTGCCGTCCTTTTCATATTATGAAGTGAAAAAATGGCGGGGCGTCAGGCGCCGCCGTTTTTTTGCCGTCTGCTTTACAAACGCAATTAATAA
>CATJNN010000124.1 GCA_949742185.1 uncultured Clostridia bacterium
AAAACAGCCTAAAAGCCGTCTGCAGTGTACGGCGCTTACGCTTATGTTTTCGGGCGCGATGGGAAATGCGCTTGACCGCATTTTTCGAGGATATGTAGTTGATTTTATACGCACCGCGTTTATAGATTTTCCGGTTTTTAATATTGCAGATATGGCGATTACTGTCGGAGCCGCGGTTTTAATTATTTATATAATATTATCGGAAAAAAAGGAGAAGCGATGATTGTTACGCAGGAGGCGGAAGCGCGTTACGAGGGAATGAGGCTCGACAAATATTTATCGGTTAGTATAGATGATATGTCGCGTTCGTTTGCCGCGCAGCTTGCCGAAAACGGAAGAGTAACGCTTGACGGCGAGCCTATAGGGAAAAAGCATATCATAAAGCGCGGACAGCTTTTTGAAATAGACATTCCCGAGCCGAGAAAGCTTGAGCTTATGCCGGAGAATATTCCTATAGACATTGTGTATGAGGACGACGACCTGCTTGTGGTTAACAAGCCGCAGGGACTCGTTGTTCATCCCGCGCCGGGAAATGAGACGGGTACACTGGTAAACGCGCTTCTGTATCACTGTCAAAACAATCTTTCTTCGATAAACGGCGTCATACGTCCGGGAATTGTGCATAGGATAGACAAAGATACAAGCGGACTTTTGGTTATTGCTAAAAGCGATATTGCTCATAGCTCGCTTGCGGGTCAGCTAAAGGAGCATAAGCCGCTCCGCCGATATTGGGCTTTAGTGCGCGGCAATATGCCTGAGGACGAGGGCACGGTTAATAAGCCGCTTGCGCGTCATCCGGTAAACCGCAAGCGTATTGCGGTCGCAGAGGGTGGACGCGAAGCCATAACGCACTGGCGCGTGCTTGAAAGATTCGGAATGTACACGCTTGTCGAGTGCACGCTTGAAACAGGACGAACCCATCAGATACGCGTTCACATGATGTCTATAGGGCACAGCATAGTCGGAGATAAGGAGTATTGGGGAAAGCAGAAATGCGAATTTAAGCTGGACGGTCAGCTTCTGCACGCGAAAACTATAGGGTTTGAGCATCCGAGAACAGGAGAGCAAATGCGCTTTGATTCGGAAATTCCTGACTATTTTATGAACACACTGAAAATTTTGCGGGCAAGACAGTGAAATTTTTGTGAACCGCTTGCATATTTAAGTTAATCAGAGTATCATTAATATTGTATGTATGAAAGGACTTGATAGTATGAATAAGCTTAATTTGTGCGTGATTTTCGGCGGACGGTCGCCTGAGCACGATATTTCTCTGAAGAGTGTGACGAGCGTGCTCGGAAATCTTGACAAAAATAAATATAACATTTCTGTTGTCGGCATAACAAAATGCGGCAAGTGGTATTTGTACACGGGCGGATACGATAAAATAATCGACGGCTCATGGGAAAATGAAACGGACTGTCTGCGCCGAGCGGTTATTTCGCCGGACGCGTCCGACCATGGGCTTTTGGTTTTTGAAAAAGATGCGGTACATACTGTTAAAATTGACGTTGTATTTCCGGTTATGCACGGTGAGAGCGGCGAGGACGGAACAATACAAGGGCTTTTGGAGATTGCGGATATACCGTATGTCGGCATGGGCGTTACGGCTTCGGCAAACGGTATGGATAAAACGTTTACCAAGCTTGTGTTTGAGCATGCGGGAATACCTCAGGCGAAGTGGGTTGTCGTAACGAGCGCGGATTTTGAAAATCTCGGTGGGAAAATATCTGAGATTGAAAAAAAGCTGGGTTATCCATGCTTTGTTAAGCCCGCGTGCACCGGCTCGTCGGTTGGAGTGTCCAAGGCGGCGGATGCGGCGCAGCTTGAAAGCGCGCTTAAAAGCGCGGCGGAGTTTGGAAAAAGAATACTTGTTGAGGAATATATAGACGGTCATGAGGTTGAGTGCGCCGTGCTCGGCAATGACAAGCCACAGACAACGGTTGTCGGCGAGATTATACCGACGGCGGAATTTTATGATTTTGAAGCGAAGTATGTCTCAGGCACGACAGAGCTTCAGATTCCCGCAAAGCTTCCCGACGACGTTTCGGACAGCATACGAAGCTATGCGGCGCGGGCGTTTTGTTCGCTCGGCGGCAGAGGCTTGTCGCGCGTGGACTTTTTTGTGCGTTATTCAGACGGCGAGGTTATTTTAAATGAAATAAACACCATGCCGGGCTTTACGGATATAAGCATGTATCCGAAGCTTTGGGGATATATGGGGCTTGAATACGGCGCTTTGCTCGACAGGCTTATCAAGCTTGCGCAGGAGAGATAGATGAAAGGGAGAGGAGTATGGATAATCGCAGTATCGGAGTTTTTGATTCGGGGCTGGGCGGTCTGACGGCTGTTAAGCAAATAATGGAGGAATTTCCGAACGAGAGCATTGTCTATTTTGGAGACACAGGGCGTGTTCCTTATGGAACGCGTTCTAAAGATACGATTATAAAATATGTTCGCGGCGATATACGCTTTCTTGAAGGTCTTGGAGTTAAGCTTATAGTGGTTGCATGCGGAACGGCAAGCTCGGCAGCTCTGCCCGAGGTGCAGAGAGAGTTTGACACGCCGGTTATAGGCGTGGTCGGAGCAACGGCGCGCGCGGCGGTGAGTAAAACGAAAAATGGAAAAATAGGAGTTATCGGTACGACCGGTACTATACACAGCGGAGCGTATGAAAAGCTTATAGGAGAGATGTCGCCGGACATGGTTACATATTCTCAGGATTGTCCGCTTTTTGTGCCGCTGGTGGAAAACGGTCACTTTAATTCTCAGATGACGCGTCTTGCCGTTGAAGAATATTTAACGGATATACGCGCAAACGGAGTTGACACGCTTATTCTCGGATGCACGCATTATCCGCTTCTGAAAGAATGTATAGGGGAGTTTATGGGGGACAGCGTTGAGCTTATAGACTCCGGAGCTGAGACGGCGAAAGCCTTAAAGAGTTATTTTTCAGCCGAAAATCTGCACGGAGATAACTCAGCCGCGCAGTACAGCTATTATGTCAGCGATAATGTGGACGGCTTTATACATTTGGGCGGAATGTTTCTGCAAAGGGAAATTAACGGACAGGTGAGAAAAATTGACATTGAAAAATACTGATAACGCAGATATTATTATTATAAACGAGCAAAATTTCGGCGAGGATTTTGACACTATAGAAACTCATACGCGGGGAAAGTTTTATCGGAAAGACGGCAGATTTTATTTGCTGTACAGCGATAAAGAGACGTCAACCGTAATCAAAGCGGAAAGCCAAACCGTCAGCGTTAGGCGGAGAGGAACGTATGAAAGTAATATAGTGTATGACAAGCGTAAAAGTCATGAGTTTGTGTATTCCACGCCTTACGGCAAAATGGCAATGACGGTTGTTACAAGGGAACTAGAGATAAATTTGGGAGAAAACGGCGGAGATATTAGGCTTGGGTATGAGCTGCTTATGGGAGGCGAGCCATGCCGGAATAATATGAAAATCACAGTGGATTTAAGAGAGAAAGGGACAACAAAATGAACATGAAGAAAATTATTGCGGCTTTTTGCGCGGCGCTTATGTTTTTGCAAACCTCAGTGTTTGCGGATGTAAGCGACCAATACAAATATTTTGACGTTATGTCGAATTTTATTGCGGGAACATACATAGACGAGCAATATTCCAAGGACGATATTCAGAAAATGGGGCTCGACAAGTATTTTGCAGAGCATCCGCAGGCGATGGTTGAGGTTTTAAAGGCGGCTTGCGAAAGTCTTGACCCGTACAGCGAATTTTATACGGCAGAGGAGTTTGACGCTTATTTGCAGGAGATTAACAGCTCGTTTTACGGAATAGGCGTTGTTATACGCGAGGAGGACGGATATGTGACGGTTATGTCGTGTCAGGAGGGAAGCAACGCGGAGGCTGCGGGCTTTCAGCCGAACGACAGAATTATACGGGTGGACGGCGCGGATGTTACCGGAATGAGCACGGATAAGGTGCGGCTTAAAATTATAGGCGAAAAGGACACTCCTGTTACGGTTACGGTTCTGCGCGGTGACCGCGAGATAGATTACACCGTTATGCGCGGCGAGGTGCGTTCGGATACGGTTTCATGGAAGGAGCTTGCGGGCGGTATTGCATATGTTCAGATGACGAATTTTGCGTCTACAACGGATGCTGAATTTGCAAAAGTATTGGAGGAAATTGATAAAGCTGGAATTAAAAAAGTAATCCTTGACCTGCGCAATAATCCGGGCGGGTATTTAACATCGGCGGTAAATATTGCGGGAATGCTTGTGCCCGAGGGTGTGATTGTTAAGACGGAGTTTCGCCAAAGCGAAGAGAACGAGGTTTTTAATTCTGATTTAAAGGAAACAAAATATGATTTGAAGGTGCTTGTGAATGGGAATTCGGCAAGCTCTTCGGAAATTCTGGCGAGTGCGGTTCAGGATTCCGGAGCGGGAAAAATATATGGCGAGCAGACTTACGGCAAGGCCGTTATTCAGCAGATGTATCGTTTAACGGGAGGCAACGCGGTTAAGCTCACGGTTGGACGGTATATAACGCGGAACGGCAATGAGATTAATCATATGGGAATAACGCCCGACGAGTATGTGACAAACGGAAAAAAGCCGGTTGATATGAGCAGATATACAAAATTTGATTATCAGACGGTTTGCGGAACAGGCGACACGCACACTAATGTGCGGGCGGCAAAGGAGCGTTTGAGGGGAATGGGTTATAATCCCGGTATTTCGGGCGATACGCTGACGCAGGAAACCGCCGACGCGATCGCGCTTTTCCAGCATGACACGGGACTTTACAGCTATGGCGTGCTCGACAAAACAACACAGGTGCGGCTTGAGAATGAGTTCTGCAAGCTTGACGAAATGATTGACACGCAGTTTGAAACGGCTTACGCTGATTTTGGCGGTAAGATTGAGGATTTATATAGAAATTAATAAAAATGATTGATTAAAAAAATGCGGCAGGAGTAAATCTGCCGCATTTTTTGTTTAATATTTTTCGTTATTGTTTTAATTGTTTTTATTGCATAAAACTGATGGTTATTTTCAAATTATATTTGTATAAAGAAATATTGACTTTGATAAGGCGGTATGTTATCATACTATATTGAAAATACAAATGTTTTTCCGGCGTGGACATTACGGTTACGGAGGATGAGCGCAAATGAACCCGAAAACATCATATCTGCTTGTTGACTCAAGTATTGCGCCCGAGGTTTTTGTCAAGGTGGTCGAGGCGAAAAAATTGCTTGCCGCGGGACGGTGTAAAACGATTAACGAGGCTATTGAAAGAGTGAATATAAGCCGGAGCGCGTTTTACAAATATAAAAACTATGTGTATCCGTATAATGAACTGCGAAAGGAAAAAATCTTCACGCTCTTTTTCACTCTTGACGATGTTTCGGGGATTTTGTCAGATATTCTGAAGGTGTTTGCCGGTCATAATACAAGCGTGCTCACGATAAATCAGAATATACCGGTAAATAATATTGCAAACATCACAATTTCAGTTCGCATGAGCACGCAGGGAACGGACGTTGACGCTCTGATGAACGAAATGGACGCAATTAAGGGAGTGCACAAGATAGAGCTTTTGGCTATGGAATGAAGTTTGGAGGACAATTATATGGCAAATGTAGCAGTTATGGGATTTGGCACCGTGGGAAGCGGTGTATATGAAATTTTGAAGCAGAACGCGGAACATATTGCAGGCAAAGCTGGCGAGGAGGTTAAGGTTAAATACATTCTCGACATTCGCGATTTTGATGACCATCCTGAGAAACAGCTGTTCACAAAAAATTTTGCGGATATTGCAGGAGACGCTTCGGTGAGTACGGTTGTTGAGGTCATGGGCGGACTGCATCCGGCGTATGAGTATACAAAGGAGCTTCTGGAAAACGGAAAAAGCGTTATAACGTCTAATAAAGAGCTTGTTGCAACGCATGGAACAGAGCTTTTGGAAATCGCGGAAAAGCATAATACAAATTACTTCTTTGAAGCGAGCGTGGGAGGCGGTATACCTATTATCCGCCCTATGCATCAGTGTCTCGCGGCAAATGAGATTGAGAAGATTGCAGGCATACTTAACGGCACTACAAATTATATTCTGACGCAGATGATTGAAAAGGGCAAATCGTTTGGAGACGCCCTGACAGACGCGCAGAACAAGGGATATGCGGAGCGTAATCCGGCCGCTGACGTTGAGGGACACGACGCGTGCCGTAAGATTGCAATTTTAGCGTCGCTTGCTTCCGGAAAATTTGTTGATTATAAGGACATACCGACCGAGGGCATTACGGAAATCACGCTTGAAGACGTGCGTTATGCGGACAGTATGGACTGCGTTGTTAAGCTTATAGGCTATGCGGAGATAAGCGGCGGCAAGGTTATGGCGCGCGTGTGCCCGATGATTATTCCGCGCACAGTGCCGCTCTCAGACGTTGACGATGTGTTTAACGCGATTATGATACACGGCAATATGGTAGGCGACGTTATGATGTACGGCAGAGGAGCGGGTATGCTTCCTACGGCAAGCGCGGTGGTTGCCGATGTTATTGACGCTGTTAAGCACAGCAATGTTCCCAAGCACCTTACATGGACGGCGGCTGAAGAAAATATTATGCTTGACGGCGATGAAAAACAAACTGTTATGTTTATTCGTACTCTTGCGGGGGCGGACGCGGTGCGCAGGGAGTTTGCAGACGCTGAGTTTGTGGATAATATAGTTGACGAGGAAACGGCTTTCTTAACGCCGAAGCTGTCTGAGAAAGAGATACGCAGCCGTCTTGATAAGATTGGAGATATAGTATCGGGACTGCGCGTTCTGGAAATATGATACGAGTGAGAGTGCCCGCAACAAGCGCGAATATGGGCGCAGGATTTGATTCCATGGGCGTTGCGCTGGGCATGTACAATACGCTTGAAATTTCAGAAGTTTCCGAAGGGCTGGAGATTGAATGCGTTAACGCAAAGGATTATATTCCTAAAAATAAAGGAAACCTTGTATACAGGTCTATTAAGCGGGTTTTTGACGAGGTTGGTTACCATGAAAAGGGGATTAGAATTATACAGAGAAGTGAAATTCCCGTAACGCGCGGTCTGGGAAGCAGCAGCGCCTGCGTTATCGGCGGTATGCTTGCGGCAAACGTTATATCGGGCCGCAAACTTTCGTACGCTGAGATTCTTGATTTGGCGGTGCAGATGGAAGGACATCCCGACAATGTGACGCCGGCGCTGTACGGAGGCTTTTGCATTGCCGCCAGAAACGGGAAACACACGGTTTTTCGAAGTGAAAAGCTGAAAACGGATTTGCGGTTTGCGGTTATGGTGCCCGACTATTTTGTGGCTACAAGCAAATCGCGCGGAACGCTTCCTGATAAGGTTTCTTATGCGGACGCTTCGTTTAATATAAGCCATGCTTTGCTGTTTGCCATGTCGCTTATAAACGGCGATATGGAAAATTTACGCGAGGGCGCGAGAGATAAACTGCACCAGCCGTATCGAAAAGCATATATTGACCATATGGAGGATATTTTTGAAAAGACGTATGAGCTTGGCTCGTGCGCGACATATTTAAGCGGGTCGGGACCAACGATTTTGTCGGTGCTGAACGGCGGCTGCGGAAAATTTCGCGAGGGAATGACGCAATATTTTTTGAGCGGGTCTCATAAATGGAGCTGCCGTATACTTCCCGTTGACAATGTGGGCGCGGTTTTAAGTGAAATATAGTCTGTGTAAATTGGTGAAAATGGAGGAATGAAAAGTGGATTTAATAGTTCAGAAATACGGCGGCACGTCGGTGCGCGACGCTGAGAGAGTTATGAATGTTGCAAGCAGAGTTGTTGAAGCGTATGACGCGGGCAATAACGTAGTGGTTGTGGTTTCGGCTCAGGGCGATACTACAGACGATTTGATTGAGAAAGCGAAAGAAATTAATCCTAACGCGTCAAAGCGCGAGATGGACGTTTTGCTGTCAACAGGCGAACAGATTTCAATATCGCTTTTGGCTATGGCTATTGAAAAAATCGGCAGACCTGTTATTTCGCTCACGGGCTGGCAGGCGGGCTTCAAAACAGAAGCGACCTACGGTAACGCGAGAATAGACCGAATATCGGTAGACCGTCTTGAAAAAGAGCTTGATAAGCGCAGAATTGTTATTGTTGCGGGCTTTCAGGGGCTTAATAAATACGACGATATAACGACATTGGGACGCGGCGGCTCGGATACGTCGGCGGTTGCGCTGGCGGCGGCTCTGCACGCGGACGTGTGCGAGATTTACACAGACGTGGACGGGGTTTATACGGCGGATCCGCGCTTTGTTAAAACGGCGCGCAAGCTCGACGACGTGTCATACGACGAGATGCTGGAATTGGCGTCGCTCGGAGCGAACGTGCTGCATAATCGTTCGGTTGAGATGGCGAAAAAGTATAACGTGAAATTAGCTGTTAAATCAAGCTTGGAAAAAGTAGAGGGGACGTTTGTCAAGGAGGTTAGTCAAGTGGAAAAAATGTTGGTGAGAGGCGTTACAAGAGATAACGACGTGGCGAGAATTTCGCTTTGCGATGTGGACGATAATCCGGGAAAGGCTTTTCAGGTGTTTTCCATGCTTGCAAAGCACAAAATAAGCGTAGATTTAATTATTCAGTCGATAGGCAAGGAAAGCAAAAAAGACATAAGCTTTACTGTTACCGAAGAAGCTCTTCCGGAAGCTTTGGAGCTGCTTGAAAAAGACAAGGACACTCTCGGCGCAAGAGAAATTAAATGGACAAAGGACGTGTCTAAGGTTTCTATCGTTGGCGCGGGTATGGTGAATAACGCGGGCGTTGCGGCGAAGATGTTCGAGGCTTTGTATGACGCTCATATAAATATCAGCATGATTGCAACCTCGGAAATTAAAATTTCCGTGCTTGTAGACCGCAAGGACGCGGAAAAAGCGGTTGTGGCAATTCACGATAAATTTCTGGCATAATTTAAACAATAAAAATTGCAGAAATCTTGTGGTCAGCATATATTCTTCATTTATTTAAAACGCGGAGAATATGATTGCCGTTAAGATAACATAAAGGGTTACGATTGACATTACAGGGGGTGCAGGGGGAGTTGTAAACTTATGCGCGAAGCGTGGAAGTTTACATCCCCCTGTCGCTCTCTTGCGCAGCGTTCTCTCTCGTAGAGAGAATGCTGCATATTGTTTTTTATTCAGAAAGGACTAATCATGGAGCAGGATAAAATAGTAGGGCGAAATCCGGTGCTTGAGGCTATACGTTCGGGCAGAGAAATTGACAAGCTGCTTATAAAAAAAGGCGGCGCGGAAGGCTCAATAAACGCCATAATAAAAAAAGCGCGTGAACGCGGAATTGTGGTTCAGGAGGTGGATAAGCAGAAGCTTAATTCCATAGCCGGGGAAGAAAACCATCAGGGCGTTATCGCTTTTGCGGCGGCGCACGAATACGCGACGGTTGACGATATTTTAAAGCGCGCGTCCGACGCGGGCGAACCGCCGTTTGTTATCATCTGCGACGGACTTACCGACCCGCATAATCTCGGTTCGATTTTAAGAAGCGCAAACTGCGTGGGAGCGCACGGAGTTATTATACCCAAACGCGGAAGCGTCGGTCTTAGCAGCGTTGTGGCGAAAACGTCGGCGGGAGCCGTTGAATACACGCCGGTCGCTCGGGTGACAAATATTGCGCAGACTATAGATAAGCTCAAGGATAAGGGGCTTTGGATTGCCGGCGCGGATATGGACGGGGACGTTATGTACCGTACGGATTTAAAGGGCGCGATTGGTTTGGTAATCGGCGCGGAGGGAGAAGGGCTCGGCAGACTTGTTAAAGAGAAGTGCGATTTTCTCACAAGTATACCGATGTTCGGGCAAATAAACTCGCTGAACGCGTCAGCCGCCGCGTCTGTTTTGATGTATGAGATTTTGCGTCAGCGGCGCGAGGTTTAATTTGCAACAAAAATAAAAAGATTGCATAATGAATTTTGTGCAAAGTGATTTAAAAAGAGAGTATATTTAAATATAGGAATAGAATGAGGCAGTAAATTTAAGCATTTCAACGGAAATAAAAGAAAAAAACTTGTTAATATTAGATTTAAGAGCAGATAACCTAATATAATGGTTTTTAACGTTGGATTTTTGGGATAATTAGTATTATTATTTAGCATAGATTTGTAAAACCAATAACGATTTTGCAGTCATGCAGAAGGAGGCAAAATGAAAGCGGTTATTACGGTGGTCGGGAACGACTGTGTTGGAATTATAGCGGCGGTGAGCGGGGTATTGTCGGAAAATAAGGTTAATATTCTGGATATTTCGCAGACAATTATGCAGGATATGTTTACGATGATTATGCTCGTTGATATGGGCGGGGCGGATGTGAAAAAAGTGTCGGATAAGCTACAGGAGACCGCAAAGCAGATGGGGCTTTCGATTCATGTGCAGAACGAGGAGCTTTTTAACTCGATGCACAGGATATAGGAGGTTTATATGCTTAATCCTTTTGAGATAAGAGAAACGATTGACATGATTTCAAAAGAAAATCTTGACATTCGTACAATCACTATGGGAATATCATTAAAGAGCTGCGCGGGTCCGGACATAGATACGGTGTGCGGAAAGGTTTATGACAAAATAACAACTCTTGCGAAAAGCCTTGTTAAAACCGGAGAGGATATAGAGATTCAGTATGGTATTCCGATTATTAACAAGCGTATTTCGGTAACTCCTATAGCAACGCTTATCGATGCGTTAGAAAATCCTACTACGGAGGATTGCGTAAAACTGGCAAAAACGCTTGACCGCGCTGCGAAGACAACAGGCGTGAATTTTATCGGCGGATATTCCGCTCTTGTGCACAAGGGCTGCACGAGAGGAGAGGATTTGCTTATAGAGTCAATTCCCGAGGCGTTAGCTTCAACGGAGCTGGTTTGCTCAAGCGTGAACGTGGGTTCGACCAGAGCGGGAATAAATATGGACGCGGTGCGCCGCATGGGTGAGGTTGTGAAAAAAGCGGCCGAGCTTACGGCGGATACGCAGGGGTTTGCGTGCGCGAAGCTGGTGGTTTTCTGCAACGCCGTTGAGGATAACCCGTTTATGGCTGGCGCTTTCCACGGCGAGGGCGAGGGTGAAAGCGTTATTAACGTCGGCGTCAGCGGTCCGGGTGTTGTGAAAAGCGCGCTTGAAAAGGTTAAGGGCGAGCCGTTCGGGGTAGTTGCGGAAACAATTAAAAAGACAGCGTTTAAGATTACGCGGATGGGCCAGCTTGTTGCAAATGAAGCTTCAAAAAGGCTTGGCGTTCCGTTTGGAATTGTTGATTTATCGCTTGCTCCGACGCCTGCCGTTGGCGACAGCGTGGCTTATATATTGGAGGAAATGGGAATTGAAAAGTGCGGAGCGCACGGAACAACGGCGGCGCTTGCGCTTTTGAATGACGCGGTGAAAAAAGGCGGAGTTATGGCGTCATCGTATGTGGGCGGACTTTCGGGCGCGTTTATTCCGGTCAGCGAGGACGCGGGCATGATTGACGCGGCGAAATGCGGAAGTCTGTCGCTTGAAAAGCTGGAGGCTATGACGTGCGTGTGCTCAGTGGGGCTGGACATGATAGTTTTGCCGGGGGATACAAGCGCGGCTACCATTGCGGCGATTATAGCGGACGAGGCGGCGATTGGCATGGTGAATTCCAAAACCACGGCGGTGCGCGTTATTCCCGCGCCGAATAAAAAAGTAGGAGATACGGTGGAATTCGGCGGACTTCTCGGAACGGGACCCGTTATGCGCGTCAGCGATTATGGCAGCGGCGAGTTTATAGCCCGTGGAGGAAGGATACCCGCGCCGCTTCAGAGTCTTAAAAATTAATAGTTGTCAAAGGGAGTGAGAGCCTTATGGATAAGGTAATCGAAAAGCTGATTGATATTGAAAACAGAGCGCAGTCGGTCGTTAAGGACGCTAAAAAACTGCGGGATAATATAGACGAGCTTGTTGAGGAAAGCGCGGTTCAAATGGCGGAGGATATTGAAGCAAAACGAAAAGCCAAAGAGCAGACAATTATCCGTATTGAGGCGGACGCGGCAGACCAGCGTATAGAAGAGATAAAAAGACGTATCGGACAGGCGGAGAGCAGGATGCAGAGAGCGTATGAACAGAATATTGACAGCTGGGTTGAGCGGATTTTCAAAGATGTTATGAAGGTCTGAAAGGGTGAGTAGATTGAAAGGAAATTACCACGCTGTCTCCGCCAAGATAAAGGCTATGCACAGTTTTTATCTTACAGAAGGGGACTACGAGCAGCTTCTTTCAAGGCATTCTGTCGGCGATGTATGCGCTTATTTAAAGAATTCGTCCGGCTATGCGGAGGTGCTTGCCGGCGTGAACGACCGTGAGATACATCGTTTAGACCTTGAAAATCTGCTGAGAAACGAGGTTCGGAATGAATATGCGCGCGTGTATCGTTTTGTTGAGAGGGAGCAGCGGAAAATGCTGCGGTTTTGGTTTGAACGTGATGAAATAGAATTTATCAAGCATTGTATAAGATATATTCTAAGCGGAGAAAGCGGCGGAATACAGGGAGTCAGCAAATATATAACGTCATTTTTCAGGGAACATACAAAAATTAATTTAGAGCTGATGGAAAAGGCGCGGACTTTTGACGAGCTTACTGAGGCTTGCAGGGATACTGATTACCACGGCGTTTTAATTCGCGCGTCTCAGTCCGGCGCGGACACGTTTTCCGCGGCGATGCTGCTGGACAGACACTATTATCAGTCGATTTGGAGAGAAAAGGATAAATATTTGTCAGACGAGGATGCGAAAATCTTCGCAGAGTATATAGGACAGAATATAGATATGCTTAATATTCTGTGGATTTACCGCAGTAAAAAATATTTTGATGTGGACAGCGAGATTATTTATACATATTTAATTCCGGTGCGATACAAGCTGTCTCAGGAGGATATGCGCTCTCTTGTGGAGTCTTCGGGATATGAGGCTATAGAAGAGTACATATCAAAAACGCCGTATGCGCCGCTTTTTCAAAACATAAAGCAGGATTATTTTGTTGAGGAAAACTACAATCGGCTGATTTATCGGCTGGTGCGCAGACTGTATAAACGGGAGCCGCTGTCTATGACTTCGGTGTTCGCTTATTTTACGGCGAAGAATATTGAAATAAGAAATTTGCAGACGATTATCGAGGGTATCCGCTATGGTTTTAGCGCGGACGCTATAAGAGAACATCTGTGTGTATAAAGGGGGTAATATGAGTGTCAATAGTAAAGATGAAAGCTGTCACTATAGCCGGAAGAATCGGCGGCTTTGATGAGATTGCATCTAAATATGTGATAGACCACGATATTCATCTTGAAAATGCAATGTCTGTTATAGGAGACTATGACGGGCTTGTGCCATACGAGGAGGATAACAGCTACACTGCGCTTGTGAAGAGCATTTCGGAGCTTTTGCAGACAGGCGGCTTTGCGCCTGAGAAAAGGACGGCTGCCGACAGAGAAATGACTATGCCGATGATGACCGATATGGTTAACATACTCAATGCCCGTATAGAGAAGAACAGGCGGAAAAAATCGGAGCTGGAGAAAAAGATTAAGGAGAACGAGAAAATTATTCGGCAGCTTGACACAATGCTCGATTTTGACGTTGACCTCCCGACACTTTTCAGCATGGAATTTATAAACTTCCGGTTTGGGCGTATTTCAAAGGTGAGCTATAATACGCTTGTGACGTATCTGGGAGATATAGAGGCTGTATTTATGAAAACCGCCGAGGACGAGAACGACGTGTGGGGCTTTTATTTTGTACCGTATAAGGAAGCGGAGCGGATTGACGCGATATTTGCCTCGCTGTATTTTGAACAGGTTGCAATATCGGAGAAGGTTGTGGGCACGCCGCGGCAGTCGAAGGAGCAGCTTGAAGCTGAAAACGAAGAATATCGTTGTCAAATGCGTGAAACTGAGAAAGAAATAACCGATACGATACAAACGCGTTATGAGGAATTGTCGGACGCGTATATAACGTCAAAGAATAGGCAGCAGCTTGCAGATATAAAAAAATATGCGGCGCACAGCAGCGAATTTTTCTATATTGTGGGGTGGATGCCGGAGGGCGACGCGAAAAAGCTTGAAAAGGAAACGGAGAGCGAGCCGTCGGTGATATTTTTCACCGAGCATGTTGGTCAGATAGACGAAACTATTATGGCTCCGCCCACGAAGCTGAAAAATCCGAGGCTTTTAAGACCGTTTGAGATGTTTATAAATATGTACGGTCTGCCGTCGTATCATGAGGTGGATCCTACGCCTATTCTGGCGCTTACATATATTTTACTCTATGGAATTATGTTCGGCGACGTTGGGCAGAGTTTAGTATTTGCAATAGGCGGATTTATCGTATATAAGCTGAAGAAATGGGATTTGGCCGCAATGGTGTCGGCTGTGGGCGTGTCCGGCACGATTTTTGGATTTGTATACGGAAGCGTGTTCGGAAACGAAACGCTTTTGGAGCATACGAGATTGCTCGCCCCTATGGAGCAGATTGGGTTTATGCTGATAAGCACAGTTGCGCTCGGCGTGTTTCTGATTGTGTTCTGTATACTTATGAACATTATAAATTCAGTGAAAATGCATGATTGGGGACGCGCGTTGTTTACTCAGAACGGACTGGCGGGGCTTGTGTTTTATCTTTCTCTGATTGTTTTGGGAGTGGGGACGCTTCTGGGCTATCAAATGCCGACCGCCATTCTTATAACGCTTATAATAATCGGAATAGTCGTGATGTATTTGCAGGAACCGCTTTCCGAGCTTATAGAGGGAAAAAAGAACTGGTTCCCGAAAACAGGAATTTTCTATGTACAGAGCTTCTTTGAGATGTTCGACGTGCTTCTGAGCTTTTTAACAAACACAATATCGTTCCTGCGCGTCGGCGCGTTTGCGATTATTCATGTCGGAATGATGCTGGCGGTGTCGATACTTGCCGGAGACGGAGGCGTAAGAGCTGTAATTGTTATGATTATCGGAAATATAATCGTTATGGGGCTTGAGGGTCTGCTTGTTGGTATTCAGGTTCTGAGACTGGAGTATTATGAGATGTTCAGCCGTTATTACACAGGCGACGGAAAAGAATTTCATTCACTGAAAAAAGACAGAGTATAGGAGGAAATGAAAATGTTACAGGTTGTTATTAAAATTTTGTTTGTATTGATTGCGCTTAGTATTATTGCGCCGATTGCCATGTTTTACGCGACGGGCAGGAAAAAAGGAAAAGAATGCGTAATTATGAATGTGATAAGCTTTTTCAGCTTTTTGGGGCTTGCTTCGATTTGTATTCTCGGCGGCGGAATAAGCGTTTTGGCTGCTCCCGCTGAGACTGCGGCTGCTGCGGGAGGTATTTCTGAAGGGCTTAAATACATAGGCGCGGCAGCGGCAACGGGTCTTTCAGGTATCGGCGGAGGCATTGCGGTGTCCAATTCAGCAAGCGCGGCCATAGGCGCGATGAGCGAGAATGAAAAGATTATGGGTAAAACGCTTATATTCGTTGCTATGGCTGAGGGTATCGCGCTTTATGGTCTGATTATTTCGTTCCTTATTTTGTTCGTGTAAAACGAAAGGATAAATATCTATGAAAATGTATCTCATCAGCGATAATATTGATACGCAGACAGGCATGCGTCTTGCCGGAGTGGAGGGATGCGTTGTGCATGAGGCGGATGAGGTGCGGCGTGAATTGAAAAAAGCTATCGGCGACGGGCAGACAGGAATTATTCTGCTGACAGAAAAGCTGGGACAGCTTGTTCCCGAATATATCAGAGAGCTGAAGCTCACTGTCTCGACGCCGCTGATTGTGGAAATTCCCGACCGTCACGGAAGCCGCGACATAGCAGACAGCATAAACCGCCATGTCCGCGAAGCGATAGGTCTGAAGCTATAAAAGGGGAGTTCGTTATGGCAAATATAGAGACAAAACTGAATAAATTTTCCGCTTTTGTTTTGGAGGATGCGCTGAAGCAGCGCGACGCTATGGTTGATAAGTTTGAGAAAGAAAAAAAACAGCGTATAGATAAAAAGGAAATGGAGCTTTTAACCGAAGCATATTCGGGCATCCGTACCACAGTTGAGTCTGCGCGGCGCGAGAACGGCGAACGTGTGCTTAAAGTGGAGATGGATATGAAAAAAGAGCTGATTATAAAGCGAGAGCATATTATAGACGAGGTGTTCGCCAAAGTGCGCGTTAAGGTTGACGAATATATAAAATCGCCCGAATATGAGAAGTGGCTTATAGACGGGATTTCAAAAGCTTCAGGCGAGCTTGGCGAGGGCAGAAAGACGGTGTATCTGGCTGAGGCGGACATGGCGTATGCGGCCGTTGCGCAAAAAGAGTTTGCAGACCTTGAGTTTAAGAAGTCGGACGACGACATTATAGGCGGATTTACAGCGTTTAACGAGGACAGACGCGTGTTTGCGGATTATTCGCTGTCGTCGTCTTTAGCGGCGTCGCGCGAGAGCTTTTTGCAGACAAGCGGGCTCGGTATAGGTTAAAAATAACTGCGGCGTAAAGCCGCGGCAGAATTGGCGGTGAAGGAATTGAACGAAAAAACACAGGGTTATATTTTCGGAATTAACGGACCTGTTGTGCATGCTAAAGGCAGCGACGCTTTTAAAATGCAGGAGATGGTGCTTGTGGGAAACGAGCAGTTAATCGGAGAGGTTATCGGCATTGAGGACAAAAGCACGACCGTGCAGGTTTATGAGGAGACAACAGGACTAAAGCCGGGCGAGCCTGTCGCTTCAATGGGCAAGCCGTTTTCTGTGACGCTTGCGCCGGGTATTATCGGAAATATTTTTGACGGTATTGAACGCCCGCTCATGCAGATTAAAAATATGTCCGGCTCGTTTATCGACCGCGGCATGAGCATGTCGTCGCTTGACGAAAAAAAGAAATGGAAAACGACTGTGGCTGCAAAGGTTGGCGATGCGGTTAAGGGCGGCGATATTATTGCCGAAACACCCGAAACCTCGCTTATCATACACAAGATTATGGTTCCGCCTGATATTGAGGGCACGGTTGAATGGACTGCTCCCGACGGAGAATATACTATAAACGATTGTATCGTGAAAATAAAAACAGCTCGTGGAACGGTCGATATAGCTATGAAGCAGGAATGGCCCATACGCACGCAGCGGCCGTATGCTTCGCGTCGGGCTATCGAGCGTCCGCTTATAACGGGACAGCGAGTTATAGACGCTATGTTCCCGATTGCCAAGGGCGGTGCGGCGGCAATTCCGGGCGGCTTCGGCACGGGCAAAACAATGACGCAGCATCAGCTTGCGAAATGGTCGGACGCGGACATTATTGTGTATATTGGCTGCGGAGAACGCGGAAATGAGATGACGCAGGTTTTGGAGGAGTTCTCGGAGCTTTTAGACCCGAAATCAAATCGTCCGCTTCTGGACAGAACGGTGCTTATAGCAAACACCTCAAACATGCCTGTTGCGGCGCGCGAGGCGAGCATATATACGGGTATAACGCTTGCGGAATACTACCGCGATATGGGTTATCATGTTGCCATAATGGCGGATTCGACGTCCCGATGGGCGGAGGCGCTGCGCGAAATATCGGGTCGTCTTGAAGAAATGCCGGCTGAAGAGGGATTTCCGGCGTATCTTGCGTCGCGTTTGTCAGGGTTTTACGAAAGAGCGGGCTATGTGGACAATTTAAACGGCACGGAGGGCTCGGTGACTATTATAGGCGCGGTGTCGCCGCAGGGGTCGGATTTTTCGGAGCCTGTAACCCAGAATACGAAGCGTTTTATCCGCTGTTTCTGGGCGCTGGACAAAAGTCTTGCGTATGCGCGGCATTATCCCGCGATTGAGTGGCTCACAAGCTATTCGGAATATGTGGACGATTTGCAGAGATGGTATTCGGATAATATAAGTCCGAAATTTATCCCATACCGCACGCGTATGATTGGTATTTTGCAGGAGGAAAGCAGCCTGATGGAAATCGTTAAGCTTATCGGAGAAGACGTGCTTCCCGATGAGCAGAAAGCGGTTTTGGAGATAGCGCGGGTGATACGTCTTGGCTTTTTGCAGCAAAACGCGTATCACAAGGACGACACATATGTGCCGACAATGAAGCAGTTTAAGATGATGGATTTGATTTTATATCTTTATGATAAAATCACAGACCTTGTGGGACGCGGAATTGTTATTTCAACGATACGAGAAAGCGGCATATCCGAGGAGGTAATCCGCGTTAAGTATAATATTGGAAACGAGGATTTAACGCCGTTTGATGAGTTGAAGAAAAAGATTGATGAAATTTATAAGGATATTATCAGAAAAAACAGCTAAAAATGCGAAGTCCGGAGAATTCTTAAAGGTATATTCCGGACAGCTTCGTGAAAGGAGTTGATTATATCAAATGTCGATTGAATATTTGGGCTTAAAAAGTATCGAGGGTCCTCTCGCGGTTATCGAGGGCGTTGAGGGCGCGGCATATGAGGATATGGTCACAATGACGCTTGAGGACGGCGAAAAGCGGATAGGGCGTATTATAGATATTGAGGGCGGCAGAGCCGTAATTCAGGTGTTCGAGGGCACGTCGGGGCTGTCGCTTGTGAATACGAAAACTAAAATTGAAGGCAGACCGATGGAGCTTGCACTGTCTAAGGAAATGCTCGGCAGAACGCTCGACGGTATAGGAAGACCTATTGACGGACTCGGCGATTATTTCGCAGACGAGCGTCGCGACGTTAACGGAAAGCCTATAAATCCTGTTTCACGGGTGTATCCGAATAATTTTATTCAGACGGGAGTTTCTTCTATAGACTGCTTGTCGACGCTGATACGAGGGCAAAAGCTGCCTATTTTTTCGGGCGACGGCATGCCGCACGACAGTTTGGCGGTTCAGATTGCTCGTCAGGCGAAAATCACGGACGACGGCGATACCGAAGGAGATAATTTTGCGATTGTGTTTGCGGCGATGGGCGTTAAGCATGACGTTGCTTCGTATTTCAGGCGTTCCTTTGAGGAAAGCGGCGTTTTGCAAAAGGTTGTTATGTTTTTGAATCTGTCGAATGACCCTGTGGTTGAGCGTATTATAACGCCGCGCTGCGCGCTGACGGCGGCGGAGTATCTTGCATTCAAACATAATATGCATGTTCTTGTTATTCTCACGGATATGACCTCGTATGCCGAGGCACTCAGAGAGGTTTCGTCGTCTAAGGGAGAGATACCGTCGAGAAAAGGCTTCCCGGGGTATTTGTATTCCGATTTGGCGTCGCTTTATGAGCGCGCGGGAATTGTGAACGACGCTAAAGGTTCGGTTACGCAGGTGCCTATTCTCACAATGCCGAACGACGATATAACGCATCCGGTGCCTGACCTCACGGGTTACATAACCGAGGGGCAGATAGTGCTGGACAGAAATCTGAGCTTGCAGGGAGTATATCCGCCGGTGTCGATTTTGCCGTCGCTGTCAAGACTTATGAAAGACGGTATAGGCGAGGGATTCACGCGCGCGGATCATCCTGAGCTTTCAAATCAGCTTTTTGCGGCGTATTCGCGCGTTGAGGACGCGAGAAGTCTTGCGTCGGTTATCGGCGAGGATGAGCTTTCGGATATAGATAAGAAATATATGGCTTTTGGAAAAGCATTTGAGGAAAAGTTTCTTATGCAGGACCGCTTTGAAAATCGTTCTATAGACACCACGCTGGACCTCGGCTGGAGGCTTTTAAGTATGCTGCCGAAATCTGAGCTTGACCGCGTGAGCGACGAGACGCTGGAGAAGTATTATCGTCACGACGGACAAAACGGGAGTGAGAATTAATGAATAAAACTATGGCTCCCACCAAGGGAAATCTCATGACTGCAAAAAATACGCTTCGTTTATCCAAACAAGGATATGAGATGCTGGATAAAAAGCGTAACATTCTAGTGCGAGAGATGATGCTTCTGATTGAAGAGGCAAAGGATGTGCAAAGCGGTATTGAAAATACCTTTGCCGAGGCGTATCATGCATTAGAACGCGCTAATATTATGATGGGTACGGCTATGGTGCAGGATATTATGCATTCGATTCAAATTGAGAATTCAGTGAATATATATAACCGCGGCGTTATGGGAGTTGAGATACCTGTTGTGCAGGTGAACGACGGAGGAGTTAAGCCGAGATACAGCTTCTACAGCACAAGCTCCGCGCTGGACGAAGCATGCGTGAAGTTTAACAGGGTTAAGGAGTTTGCGGCAAGGCTTGCGGAAATTGAGAATGCGGTGTACAGGCTGGCAATGAATATTAAGAAAACGCAGAAACGCGCAAACGCACTGAAAAACATTACAATTCCGCTATACGAAAAGCTTACAAAAGATATTCAGAATGCTCTTGAGGAAAAAGAGCGAGAGGAACATACAAGGCTGAAGATTATAAAGAAAACAAAATAAACATAAAATACCCGACGATAAAAGCGTCGGGTATTTTATGTTTAAAAGCGTTATAGAACAACAGCAAAAATAGTTCGGGGTTCGACGCCTTGAACCATTTTCATTTGTGTCACCATTTTTTTGGCTTTGCAGGGCAGCAGCCGTTTTCAAGACGCGCGCGAACCTGCATAACGCAGCCGCATAGCATACAGGTAGAACCGTATTCCAAATGCTCGCAGTCAAGACATGCGGATATTCTTTTTTCATAGATATTATTGTCAATAAGACGAACGCCTTTCATGGAGGTTACCTGTAGAACCATGCGCTGTATATCTTCATTCGTCAGCGCGGTTTTTGCCGCGCATCGTCTGCAGGGTTTCATCTTAGAGTTATAACCGCCGCGCTCATAGGCGGAAGCTTCACAGATAGTTTCCCGCCGTTCAGTTGAACGCCGAGTTTTTTTGGAATGATTTTCTCCGGTTCGTCAAATGTGTTGCAGTCATGCATGTCGCCGGCGGTTAGAAGCTCCGCCGAAGCAAGAGAGTATAATGAGTCGCGGATTTCAATATCCATTTCTTCGGCTTCTGTGAGACTCGTGTTGCACATGGAAATAGTCATCGCGCTGTCTTTAACCGACGCGGATACGCTGATTTTAGGGACAATTACATCG
Source organism: uncultured Clostridia bacterium (assembly GCA_949742185.1). Taxonomy (GTDB): domain Bacteria; phylum Bacillota; class Clostridia; order UBA1381; family UBA1381; genus CATJNN01. Next base: position 21,098 of record CATJNN010000124.1, read on the forward strand.
CCGGTTCCCGTTTTGCCGCTGTTATAATCAATATCAATAAGTTCCGCGTCCTGATGTGTGTTCATCATACGCATTATATGATATGTTGGTGTCAGAAGCATTTTTTCGCCCTCTGTCAATATCATTGACTGCAGGACATTGATGAGCTGAGCAATGTTCGCCATAACGACGCGGTCTGAATGGTTATGAAAAATATGAAGCGTCAATATTGCGGCAATAGCGTCGCGCATTGTATTCTGCTGATATAAAAATCCAGGATTTGTACCCGGCATAACGTTGTACCATGTTCCCCATTCGTCAACAATAAGTCCTACTTTGCGCTCGGGGTCATATCTGTCCATAATGGCGCAGTGTCCGCTGATAATCGCATCCATTCTTACAGCTTCTTTTAAAGTCTTGTACCAGTCCTGTTCGTCAAACATAAGGGAATCGCCTTTGTTTTGGAAGTCGCCGGTAGGGAGTGTGTAGTAATGCAGTGATATACCGCTCATGTGGCGGCTTGCTTCGCGCATGAGTACGTTTGTCCATTCATTATCGTCCACATTTGCACCGCATGCAATTTTATATATGGATTCATCGCCGTAACTGCGTACAAATGTGCTGTAGCGGCGAAATAAGTCCGCGTAATATTCAGGGCGCATACCGCCGCCGCAGCCCCAATTTTCATTTCCTACGCCAAAATATTTGAGTTTCCATGGTTTCTCGCGTCCGTTTGCCCGGCGTTCATCCGCCAGAGGAGACGCACCGTCAAAAGTCATATATTCTATCCAGTCGCGCATTTCCTGCACTGTGCCGCTGCCTACATTTCCGCATATGTACGGCTCCGCGCCGATTTGATCGCACAGGTCGAAAAATTCGTGGGTTCCGAAATGATTATTTTCTACAACGCCGCCCCAGTTAGTGTTCACCATATATGGTCTTTTGGATTTCTCGCCTATGCCGTCCCGCCAGTGATAATCGTCAGCAAAGCAACCGCCCGGCCAGCGAAGAACCGGAACTTTAAGCTGTTTTAACGCTTCAACAACATCCGTGCGAATGCACCGTATATTCGGTATGCTTTCATCTTCAACATAAACTCCGCCGTAAATACATCTTCCTAAATGTTCTGCAAATTGCCCGTAAATATTCTTATTAATTTTCCCGCGCTTGCGCGTACTGTTGATAATTACTTTTGCCATTGCAATTTTCCTTTCTGTTAATAAGATAATATTTTTGTTATTTACTGTTTGTTTATTGTACCATGTTATTATTTAAAAATCAATAAAAAAGGAAGTGTTTTTAATTAATTTTAAATTGTTATATTTATTATGGAAATTCTATGCAAATGATTAATATAAACTTTTGGTTGACATTGTTAAAAAATAATGATATAATATCCTAGTATTTATTGGGGTACAAATCAGAATATTTGGAGAAGTATCGAAGAGGTCATAACGAGCGCGACTCGAAATCGTGTTGTCCTAACGGGCACGTGGGTTCGAATCCCACCTTCTCCGCCAGAACAAAAACAAACCGCATTGATATGCGGTTTGTTTTTGTTCTTACATGTTTAATTTTGTTTTTCGTATATAATTTATTCTGTTTTTTAATACTGTCGTATCTGAAGTATACATATGCGGCAGAAATAAATATTTATTCTATATAAAACCGTATGCTACCGTTATTTTGCAGCATTTTAAATTTTATTACTGTAATATCACCATACCAGTAGGTTTGATTTAATGGAATTGCTTTATTTAAGATA
>CATJNN010000125.1 GCA_949742185.1 uncultured Clostridia bacterium
ACTTTTACTACACGAATGTGTGAAGCAGGAGTTAATATCAAGGCTATGCAAGATATATTAGGTCATGCAGACGCAGAAACAACAATGGATATATACGCCGAAGCCACAAAGGATTTAAAACGTGCAGAATTGATAAACTTTGAAGATTACTTCAATAATCAAAAACTTGCTCAAATTGGTATTGCTTAACTTACGACCAATTTACGACTGACTTACGACTATTTATAAAGAGTTAGTATGACTTATGTAATTTAAAGAAAAGAAGAAACGGCTTTATATCGGGGTTTGTAGACTTTTGAAGAATTATAATTTATTCAAAAGGATTTCCCGACAATGAAGCCGTTAGAGAATAAGTAATCAAAAAGGTGAGTATTTATGCAATCTTGGAGAGTATTTCAAGTAAAAATTACGCACAAATACACTAAAATGTGTAGAAAGCGGTCAATATCATAATCAATCAAAGACTATGAGCAAAAATGTTCATAGTCTTTTTTATGCTAAACTTGTATTGTTTCTTAGTATATCTGTTAAAACAATATATACGCTTTAGGCATATTTTGATATGATTTATAAGTATTAGACATTTTAGCATAGAAGGATTATAATTATATTGTAACAAGTCAGGGAAACAGGAGGTCATAAATGGATATATTTGAAAGAGATAAATCGGGTGAGTCAATATCAATTAACGATCCGGAGTTTTATAAAATACACGATATAATTAAGAACGCGCAAAAAATCCTTGCAAAACTCAATCTAGAATATCATACCCGCGAAGAAATTACGGCGATATTTTCGGAATTGACGGGGCAAGCGGTGGACGGTAGTTTTGAGATGCTTACTCCGTTTTATACGGATTTCGGAAGAAATATACGCATAGGAAAAAATGTGTTTATTAATCAAAATTGTACCTTTATGGATAGAGGCGGTATCACATTGGAGGATAATGTGCTTATTGCTCCGAAAGTAAATCTGATAACAATAAATCATACCGAAAACCCGAGTTTCAGGCGTAATACGGAATCATATCCAATTCATATTTGCAAAAATGTATGGATAGGAACGCAACAATTACACCCGGCGTAACGATAGGCGAAAACTCTATCATAGCAGCCGGAGCTGTCGTTACAAAGAATATTCCCGCAAATGTAATTGCAGGCGGTGTTCCCGCAAGGATAATACGAAAAATTGAAGAGGAAAACAATTATGAAATACATCAATAAAACTTTTGATGAAGAACGAGCTTTATATGGTGTTACGGACGCTGTTATAGAGAGCTGTAGATTTGAAGGTTCTGCGGACGGCGAATCTGCATTAAAGGAGACGTCAAGGATTACCGTTACGGATTGTGATTTTCTTTTGCGTTATCCGTTGTGGCATACAACAGACGCTATTATAGATAATGCAAGAATGACCGATACTTGCCGCGCGGCTTTATGGTATGATAAAAATGTGGTAATCAAAAATTCGGATTTGGGCGGTATTAAAGCTGTTCGCGAGTGCGATAATATAAAAATCGTAAATACTACGATTATATCAACGGAGTTTGGCTGGTTTTGCCGCGGGCTTAGTATGACGGGGTGTGAGCTAATCTCTGAATATCCGTTCATGAAAACAAGCGATATTCGGCTTGATAATTTCAAAATGAAAGGTAAGTATTCGTTTCAGTATGTAGAAAATGCGGAAATCCGAAATTCGGTACTTGACACAAAGGACGCATTTTGGCACAGTAAAAATATTACTGTGTATGATAGCGTGGTTAAAGGCGAATATCTTGGCTGGTACAGCGAAAATCTGAAACTTGTCCGCTGTAAAATTATCGGAACACAGCCGTTATGCTATGCAAAAAAACTTGTGCTTAAAGATTGCGAGATGATAAACTGCGACTTGTCTTTTGAAAACAGCGATGTTACGGCTGTCATAAAAGGAAATATTAAAAGCGTTAAAAATCCTGCAAGAGGAAAAATAGCTGCAGACGGTATAGATGAAATCATTAATGATAAATATGACGCAGACGCCGCTTGCGGCATTTTTGTAAAGGAAGCATTAAAAGCGTGTGTATAACTTAGTATAAACTGAGTGTGCAAATCGTATTCCGACTGTATCGCTTTGCATAAAAAGTTATGAAGTTATAGTAAAGTACGCTCAAAAACAAAACCGCCTAATACCACAGGCGGTTTTATTCGCTTTGTTATAAATCGGATTATTGCCGCGGCAGAACAACGTTATTATCCGGATTTTATTAAAATGAAGTTATATGAAAATTCACATAAACAAAATTGTTTTTTAATTTTATATATCCTTATATTTTATAATCTTATGATTCATTGAGAAAAATTCAATATTCGCGTCAAAATAAATGTGCGATAATTCTCGTTCTGCGACAGACTTTCCATCGCGCCAGATATTTCCGCAGTCCCATGTTGTATCAACAATAATCCATCTGCCGTCCACATATACTTCGTTCCATGCGTGATTCGGAGAATCGCTCTCAATAAGCTCGCTGTTCCAGAACGGATACGGCTCGTCCGAGTCGCCGACGGAAATCCCGCTCACCACAAGGCACGGAAGCCCTGCGGCGCGGCAAAGCGCGGCGTACGAGTTAGCGAAGCCGGAACAAATAGCGCGGTTTTCAAAAAGCGCGCCTTTCGCGTCATAATTTTCTTGTGTGCCTCGTATAGCCATATCATATGCGAAATTTTCGCATATGAAATCGTGTATTTTAAGAGCTTTTTCATAATCGTTTAAATCGCCGCTTGTTATTTTTTCGGCAAGCGTAATTATATAATCATCGCGCGACTGTACGTTACGCGTTGGATTAAGAGCGCGAGTGAGCGATTTTGCCGCTTCAAATTTCTCCATGTTATTATTAAGCGCCGGCGACTCTGCAATCGACCAGACGCCGTCGTTCTGCTTAAGATAAATATACTGCATAACCCAGCTTATATAATCTCCGTAATATTCATTATTTGAATACACTACAAGCTGAACAGTTTCCGCGTCCGACGACGGAATTCTCAGTTTATGCGAGAATGTGCTGTCCTTTAGCTTAACGTTATCACGCATAATTTCGTTTTCGTCAGAGTCCTCCGCTTTAAGCTGGATTATAAGATACCTTCTTTGCTCGCTGACGGAGACGCCCGATATCCTCAGAGTTTTACCGTCTTCTATATTAACGCTTAAATATTCGCCGTCGTAAAACGACAGCCTGTCGCTTGGCTCTGCCTTAACGGGCTCTGAATAATTAGGCTCAACCACCGCGTCGATAGTTTGCGGAATTTCCAGTTTAAACAGCAGTTCAGACGGTAAATCCGATAGAAAAAATGAAACCAAAATAAGCGAAATTATAAATTTACGAATTTTCAAGTGCTTATCCTCTCTTATTTCTCTTTTTCATACATCATGGAGTCAAGTCTGTCTTCTAGGCGTATTTTTTTATATCCGAGCCAATAGCCTAGTATGACCGCGAAGGCGGGAACGGCGTATATTAAAATATGACCGTACCACATCATATATCCCTGATAAAGTCCTGTAATTCCGCCGAATGGAAAAGTCCACACAGTAAAAATTACATTATACAAGATTCCGGGAAGCCCGTATACGCTATTGTCTATTGTGAGACAATTCCATGTGAAAAAATATATTGCCCATAAAATAAATGTTGTTAAAACAGGAGCAACAGCCAGAACAAATCCTTTTAACGGATATGCTTTTTCCTCAGACCAGCCATGCCTGTCGTGCTCGGCTATGCGCTGTGCGCGCGACATCATCATCACAAAATATATAGCAGTGCATATAATTGAAAAAAGCTGCTTCCAGAACGCTTGTTCCAAGAACCACCAGAACGCGACCAGTCCGAACACCGTAATCGCCATAGAAGTCAGTAAATGGCGCACAATAAGCGCGCCTCCCTGTTTTAAAACACCTGTTTGAAATTTAATTTTCATCTTATCATATCCTTTCCCGCATATGAATAATATTACCGCCCAGCAAAGCGGCTGTTGACGGATTACATGTCGCAAATATAACCTGATTTTTTTCTGAATATTCGCGAATCAGTTTTGCCGCGCTGTCTGCTCGCTGAGCGTCGAGGTCTACAAGACAGTCGTCTAAAACGCATATCCCATGCTCAGTCATAACGTTGTCCAGCATTGAAAAACGAAACGCCAGCGCAAGAGCGTCTGTCGTTCCCTCCGACAGAATAAACCGTGGGGCAGACTTATCCTCGCGGCTGAGCGTAAAGCTAAGCTCGTCGCTGAATTCCGACGAGGTGTACCGTCCCTGAGTAAGCCGCGCTAAATAAGTGCGGAAACGTTCTGTAAGTCCGCTGTAGGCATGTGTGTGGATTGACGCGAGCGTTTCATAAACCGCATTTAATATTTTGTCAATCGACTCGGCGCGTTTTAAAGCCTGTCGCATAAGCGTGTCGTATTCTTTTTCTGCCTGTTCGGCTTCTTTTGAAGTGATATCTGAGGTATATGAGCTTTGCTCGCTTTTAAGTTTCTCCAATAAAGCTTTTTTGGCGCTCAAAACCGTCCGCACCTCGTCCAAATGTGTGATAAAAGCCGCCGAGTTTTCGTATTCAGATGAACACGCCGCCGAAAGCCGCTTGACTTCAGTATTCACCGGAGCAAGCGATTCTTTGATTGACTGCTCCTTTTCAAGCAGCGCGTTATATACGCCGAATTCCTCCTCGTATTCTGCAAGAGTTTGCTCAGCTTGCTCCGACTGAAGCTCAAGCCTCGCCAAATTTATTTTGGCTTGCTCCAGAGACGATTCGTCTGCTTTTCTGTCTCCGGCGGGGCGGGAACACGCCGCTTCTGCGATAAGACGTTGTTCCTGACAGTTTCCGAGCAAATCAACGCGTCTGGATTTTATATTTTCTATTTGGTTTTTTAAACTATCGCGTTTTCTTAATATATCCTCCGCTTCCGCCGCAGAGGAAACTTCATATTTATCTGCATATGAAGCGCATAGCTGTTTATTTACGCGATAGCTGATTTGTTTTTCAGAGTCGGCGTATTCTCCCGCCGTAATTTCAACGGATACGCTGTCGCCGATATACAGTGTAACATGCCCCTCGGCGTTTATATCTCCCGCGGCGGCGCGTCTGCCGTCGGCGTCTTCAGCGTATACAGGCGAGTCCGCCGTCACCTTAGCGGTAATTTTTGCCCCCTTTTTTTCACTCTCAAAAAGTGAAAGTTCCGTCTCCCGCTTTTTCCAGTCGCTCACGTCAGTTAAAGTTATATCCGGCAAAGAGCAGAGTTCTTTTTGCATATCAGAAAGCTGTTTGTCAGCCAGTTTTATTCTTTCAAGAGTTTCACGCGCTGATAAGCCTCTGTCGAAAGCTTCCCATGCATTAATACGAAGCTGTAAATTTTTTATTAGTTCTTTTTCTGCAAAAATATCCTTGCTCAGTTTTTTCAGCAGTGTTTCCTGTTCAATCCAGTTTTTATTTATTGCTTTTGTCCGCGCTAGCTCCTTTTCGAGCTTTTCCATAAAAATTTCTTTTTCGCGGAGCAGAATCAGTGTTCCTGAATTTTCCGAAAGACGAGCTTCTTCTTTTGTTAAATTTTCTATTTCTTTAATAAGCTCGCAAATCTGTAAACCTATTCGTTCTGACGCTTCCTCGCATTCTTTCAGTTCCCTGAGGTCTCGGCGCGCCTGTTCCCGCGCGTAGTAATTTTCTATAATATCGCCGTTGCCGCGCTGATACGGATTGTCTATGCCTCTGCCGTTTTGCGGAAGCCCTGTTTTAATGTCCCAGTTGCCGGTAATCCGTTCATATTCATTCCGAAGACTGCGTTTCATTGTCTGCACGCTGACGCCGCCCATATTAAGAGCGGCGCGCCTTAAAAGGTCTGATATATCCTTTGCTCCGTCTGCGCGTATATTGTCTATGGTTTGCTTAAACGTTCCTTGTTTTGCGAACATAAGACTTTGCATCGTTGCCGCTGAAAACGGAAACAACGCGCCAATATATTTTTCAACCGCATTATCGCCGGTATAATTCGCGCCGTCTGCATATAAGGAAGAGGAAAAATTATCGCCCCATTGTTTTTTAACGATGAAGGTTTGCCTATCGTTTTCCCATTCAAGAGACACGGAACATTCGCCGCCGCCCGCCGGCATAATTTCTTTCAAATATTCTTTCTGCATCCGCGCTGCACGGTTTGTTCCCTTTATTTCCGATGGCAGAAAAAGAGCCGCTTCAATAGCTTTTATAACCGTGCTTTTGCCTGTTTCATTGTCGCCGAGCAAAACATTTATTCCGTCCGTGAAATTAAACGTGCGGTTTGAAATGCCGGCAAAGCAATCTATTGCGAGATTTAAAAACTTCATTCCGTAGCCTCCTTCACCGCCTCATACGCTATACGAAGCGTCTGCTCGTCGTCAAAAAAATGCGAAAGAAGCATATATGGAAACGAAGTTTCCGGAAATTCTTCCCGTATATCGTTCGCGTTTATTTGCTTGTGTAAATTATCGTAGTGTTCTTCAATATAGCATGCCTGACTGCGGATTTTTTCAAAATGTTCCTCGCGTCTGTTCCAAAAATCCTCGCTGCAGCTTCCCGAAAGCGTAACGCGCAGAATTTTATTTTCTCCGCTGTTATTGCGTATATGCTCAGCAATCGCGTCAATATCTTTTTCTGAAGAAACAGTTTCATTTATATCAAAAAAACAGTATTTGCCGGTTTGTACCGCTGACGCTCTGATTTCCTCGCCGGTTTCAATAATCCACGCGTTTCCGCAATGACTGCAGTCCCATCCGTCGGGTTCAGGCGTTCCTGAATTATAAATTTTTCCGGCCGCCGCGTCCGCGGCAGGATACCGTACATGAGTGTGACCGACAAGCCATAAATCCATCGGCGATGCTTCCAGCTCCCGCATTTTCATGGGAAAATATTTGCGCTCATTATCTGGAGAAAGCCTTTCTATTGAACCGTGACCGAGAGCAAGATTAAAAAAACCGTCGACAGGCGAAATATCTGCAATATGATTTTTTTCGCTGTGCGCGCGTTCGCAGTATGCGCCGTGAACGGCTGTGCGGAGAGAATCAATTATAAGCGGCTCAAACGTATGCAGTAAATATGTATTACTGCCCGCCGTGTTTTCAAACGTATTCCAAAGCCGTCCGCTGCCGTCGAAGCAGTCATGGTTTCCGGGCAGAACAACGGCCGCAGCGCCGGAAAAGTCCGACAGCGCGCCGCACACAGCTTTTATCTGTTTTTCGGACACATACAAATTGTCGAATAAATCTCCCGATACGGCAAACAAATCGCATTTTTCTTTGTTCGCCGTATCAACAAGTCTGAAAAGCTGTTCCGTTCGGGCGTCTGCAAGATTTTTTGCAAACGAACCGTAGCTTTTAAATTTCATACCGATATGTAAGTCGGCAGTGTGAAAAATTTTCATGTTGTCACCATTATAACAATATTTTAGTAAAATAAGTATGCGTCTAATATAAAATACATAAGTCTACAAAAGCCATACGCTGAGTCCGGTGTCTGCGGCAGGCGCAGGGTCCGGCTTGCGGACTGGAGCTTTTTTGGCTTTGGTTTTCGGCGCGGCGACGCGTCCTGCGTCCAGCAGAGCGCCGAGCCTGCGCGCGCTCACCCATCTTGTTTGGGTAAGAGATTTTAAAATGTCTGTGCGCTCTTTTTTCTCCATGAGCTTTATTTCGTTTATATATTTGCCCGACAAAAGCTGAACATACCGGTCGATTTCTTCAACGCTCATATTTTCGTAATCATCCATACACATGACGCGAAGTCCGGCATTTACGGCTTTTATATATTTGTCTCTTCCGCCTACCGTCTCAAATGTGAAATCTGTTCCGCAGAGCAGAGCTTCATTTTCGTATTCATCCGCGCTTATGATTCCAATTTGGCTGTGTATATATAAAATACAGGATAGCATATAATCTGCGTCGTTTACAGCCTCGCTCTTGTAACGGTCATGAAAAAGCTTGCCGCTTCTTCCGTATGTACGGTTTATGTATCTTGCATAGCTTGTACCGAGAGGCTTTAAAAGCTTTGACACCTCATTGTCCCCTTCGTATATAAGCAGGTGTATTTTATTCTCCGCAAGAGAATATGCCAGCAGCTTTTGCGTTCCGTCCGAAAAATAAGAAGAAAGAAGCTCTTTGAAACGTATGTAATCTCCGTCGCTTAAAAACAGCTTGTCTGCCGCACGGAAAAGCACATGATAAACTCCCATGGAGCTTTTTTCGCGTTTTGTTCTTGCCATATTGCCCAACCCTTTCGTTAATGATATACATACAATATAACATATAATCAGTCTGTTTTCAATAGGGACATAAAAAAATATTAAGGAAATTTTTAAAGAGATTTCTAAATATAAGTATAGTATATCAGAGAATTATCAGACAGATATGTTTTGGACGGTATAGGCCGCTTCATATTTTTTATAGGGTTATATTCATGCTTAAAAATAATAAGGCGTTTAGTACGCCTTATTATTTTTGATATATCCTGCTATTTTGTTTCAAGCAGTTTTTCAACAAATTCTCCAACGTCCCGGGTTGCGTTGGGCTTGCCCAGATGCGACACGCTTTCCCGCATGATGCTGAGATGCCAGTCGGCATGGAATATTTCATAAATTGCCTCGTCAATCGGAAAGGTGTCGGTCACCATAACGGCGGAGCCGTTATTAATAAGAAATTCCATATTTCTATCCTCCTGTCCCGGTATCGGGTGCATAAGAATGATAGGAAGACCTTTCGCCATAGCCTCCGAGGTTGTAAGTCCGCCGGGCTTGGTTATTATGCAGTCCGCCGCGTCCATCATAACATCAACGTTATTCACAAAGCCATACAAATATATTTTTTTATTCCATTTATGTTTGGATATTGATTTATACATTTTATCGTTATTACCGCACACGCATAAAATCTGAAAATCTCCGTCCACCGCGTCGAGCAGTTTAATCTGTTCGCTTATTTTGCCGTAGCCCATAGACCCCATCATAACAAGCACCGTTGTGTTGTCTGCTATTCCGAGCTTTTTTATCGCATTGTCTCTTGAAAGTTTTGACGAAAATTTTGTTTTAATCGGTATTCCGTAGGGCAGAACTTTTTCGGTGGGAATACCTTTTTTGTTCATCTGAAGATTCAGCAGTTTGTCGGGAGTTATATAATAATCGAGGTCTGTGCTTTCCCAGAAAGGGTGCACTGTGAAGTCTGTAACAATACCGAATGTCGGGCAGTTTAAAACGCCTTTTTCTTTTAAGTATGTTATAACCATGCAGGCATAGCTGTGGGTGCCTATAACTATGTCCGGCGCGAACTGAGTTATGTAGTCGCGCAGCTTATTTGACACTATATTTGATAAAACAGACATCAGAGAATATTTATTATATTTAGTTTCTTTTTTATCAAAAGTGCCGTAAATCTTGCCGAATGCGTCCGGCAGATATTTTGTAATCAAAACATATCCGTCTTGTATTGAGTCTCCGAGAATGGGGCTGATATAGTCGAAAGTGTCTAGCATATCGCATATGTATCCGCGTTCTTCAAAATAATCAACCATGGCCTGACCTGTGGAGTGGTGTCCGTATCCCGCTTTAACTGACACTATCAGAACTTTTTTCCTGTTCATCCAAAATCCCCCTAAAATTCATCTTGCAATATGATGTATCATATATTATAATAATATTATACTAAAGTATAGTAATTTTCAAGTGTTTCTTTGAAAGGTGATTAAAAAGTTTGGACAGATACAGTCAGGCGAACAGAGTCAGCATTCTCGGCATTTTGGCGAATGCTTTTTTGTTCATTATAAAAATTATTATCGGCATTATAAGCCGAAGTCAGGGCATGATTGCGGACGGACTGAACAGCGCGTCGGATATAGTAAGCTCAGTGATGACCTTTACCGGCAACCGCATAGCCAGAAAGCCGCGCGATAAAGACCACCCGTACGGACACGGCAAGGCGGAATATATTTTTTCAATGTTTATCAGCATAATTATGCTTGCAGTGGCGGCGGTTATATTCCGTTCGTCGCTTTTATCTATACTTCAAAAAGAGCTTATGACGTTTTCAGTCTGGATTGTTGTAGTATGCGCGGTCACAATTATTGTCAAGCTGTCTCTTTATCTGTACAGCAGAAAAATAGGGCGCGAATATAATAATCTTCTGGTGTCGGCAAATGCGCTCGACCATAGAAACGATATGTTTCTCACAACTGCAACGCTCATAGGAGTTATAGGCAGCCGCTTCGGAGTTTACTGGCTGGACGGCGTTGTGGGGCTGGGAATTGCAGTGTGGATTTTCGGGTCTGCTATGCAGATATTTGTATCGGCGTTCAGAGTGCTTATGGATTCGGATGTGGATACAAGCTTAAAAGACGATATTTCCGCCTTTGTGAAAAACTGTGCGGGAGTGGGGCACATAGACAGTATTATTGCAAAGCCGGTGGGAGTAACTTTTTTAATTGTTTTGAAAATATCGGTCGACGGCGATATGACGGTGCAGAAAAGTCATGAGCTTTCGGGATTGATTAAACATACGCTGTTAAGAGATAACAGGATTGCAGACGTTGTCGTTCATGTTAATCCGCTTGAGGAAGGAGAGAAAAAAATGAATTTGTTTATCGGGGAAAAGTATTTTGATTTTATTACCGCGCTTGGAAGCGCGGAGCGCGGCGTTGCGCCTGATGAGGCAGGAAAAATTATTATAACCTGCGACTGCGGCGAGGCGGTGGAGGCTGTTAAAATTGCCAGAGAGAAGAAAATTCCGCTGCTGGCAATTATGGACGGTTACAGCGCGGTTGTTAAAGCTTTTGGCGGAGCGGAGCGGGAGATTGACGCGCACAGCGGCGAGCAGGAATTTTCAGTTATTGACGCGACAAGCCCGATGTATGTGCATCTTGAAAGTGTTATAAAGGTTTGCCGAGGCACAAACCGAGCAATTTGCGAGGATAATATACCCGCAGATATAGACTGCATGTCACGCGCGGAAACAGGCGAGATTATCGCTTTGCGAAACTGGGAGGAACCGAAAAAGTACGGTAATATTTATGCGTTGAATTTTGACCTGTCCAGTGAAAAAACGCCCGACGGCAAACAGATTGTGAGAAATTTTTTTGCGATATAGTCGCTTCAAACAAAAAAGAGCTTGACAATTTATTTTTGCTGCGGTATAATAAAAAATCATATGGGGGTAAGAAAGATGAATAAGGCAATGTGTTCAAATTCATATTATTTTTATTTTAGCTTTGGCATGTTTTGCGAAAGCTGTTTGCATTGTCCGCTCATTACCGCGTCTCGTATGTAAATTATAAAGCATAACGGTCGGTAGCCTGCGGGCTGCCGATTTTTTGTTTTATTGATGTAAAAGCGGTTTAATGTTTGTATAAAAATGCATATAAATGAAGATTTGATTTTCATATGATGATGCGTTTGACATAACAGAAAGACCGGATGTGGCAAAAGTTAAAACAAAATAGAAAGGAGTGTGCATAGTGATACTTGAAACAAAACGTATTATACTGCGTCCATGGCGCGATAACGATGCTTCAGGTTTATATGAATATGCGAAAGACCCGCGCGTTGGACCGATTGCAGGCTGGCCGCCTCATACGAGCGTGGAAAACAGCCGCGAAATAATTAACGGCGTGCTGTCCGAACCTGAAACTTATGCCGTTGTTCTTAAAGAAACGAACAAGCCTGTTGGAAGCATAGGGTTAATGGTTGGCGGTCAAAGTAATTTTAATATTGAGCAGAACGAGGCTGAAATAGGCTATTGGATTGGAGTACCGTATTGGGGGCGGGGACTTATCCCCGAAGCTGCAGAGGAACTTATTCGTTACGGCTTTGAGAATTTAAATCTTACAAAAATATGGTGCGGATATTTTGACGGGAATGAAAAGTCACGGCGTGTACAGGAAAAATGCGGTTTTACATATCATCATACAAATAAAGATATAAAATGGGAGCTTATGAATGATATAAGAACTGAACATATTAATTGCTTAACGAGAGAAGAATGGTTAGCGCGGAAGGAGAAAATGAAATGATTGTAATTTTCAGAAGACAGGCGACAAAAGGACAAATCGACACATTTTTGAACCAGCTTGAGGAGATGGGATATTCCCATCACTATAGTCAAGGAGAAAACTCGACCATATGCGGAATTATAGGAGACACATCTAAGCTTGACACGGACTATCTGAGAGCAAATGATGTTGTTGAAGATGTAAAACGCGTATCGGAACCGTATAAGCTGGCGAACCGTAAATTTCATCCGGCGGACAGCGTATATAATATATTCGGAAGAACGGTCGGTGCAGAAGCGTTTTCGGTGATGGCAGGTCCGTGTTCGGTGGAGTCGCCGGAACAGATTATTGAGGTGGCTGAGGCTATTAAAAAAAGCGGCGCGCATTTTCTGCGCGGCGGCGCTTTTAAGCCGCGCACGTCGCCGTATTCTTTTCAGGGGCTGCATGGCGACGGCATAAAGCTTTTGCTTGAAGCAAAGCGGGTTACAGGGCTGCCTATTGTTACGGAAATTATGGATAGTCATCATCTTGATTTATTTGCTGATGTTGACGTTATACAGGTGGGCGCAAGAAATATGCAGAACTTTGAGCTTTTAAAAGAGCTTGGAAAATGCGATAAGCCTATTTTGCTTAAAAGAGGTCTTGCAAATACTATGGAGGAGTGGCTGATGAGTGCGGAGTATATCATGGCAGGGGGAAATGAAAAGGTTATTTTATGCGAGCGCGGTATTCGTACATATGAAACGTTTACGAGAAACACGCTTGATTTATCGGCAATACCTGCTATGAAAGCTCTTTCACATTTGCCGATTATAGTCGACCCGAGCCATGCGACAGGACTTCCATGGATGGTTGAACCGCTTTCTAAGGCGGCGATTGCGGTTGGCGCGGACGGCGTTATGATTGAGGTTCATAACAACCCCAAAAAAGCGCTTTCCGACGGCGCTCAATGTCTTACTCCGTCTCAGTTTGATGATGTGATGAACAAGATAAAGAAGTTGGCTGAGTTTGAAGGCAGAAAGATGTAAATAATAAAAATATTAGATACAAGACGGACGATATCAAAGCGGTAACTATAAGTGTTTAGGATAAGATTTTTTCCTAAACACTTATTTTTTAATGCGCGCTTACTCATCGCTTTTCAGAGGAAAATGACAGTATTGCTTGAAAACAATAAGTCTGTGTGATATGATTATTTTGTATATAAATCGGAATTTGAGGAGACTCATTATGGAACTTATAAAAATAACGGCGGATAATCTTGAGCAGGAGCATATATGCTGCGCTATCTCAAACAACAAAGATGTTCAGGTGACGTCAAAAAAAGCTTGGCTTAAAGCCAGACTGGACGAGGGACTTGTTTTCTTAAAGGGAAATGTGAGAGGAAAGTGTTTTATTGAGTATATTCCTGCTGAATATGCTTGGACGCCTATTGAAGCAGACGGATATATGTATATTAACTGCTTATGGGTATCAGGGCAATTCAAGGGACAAGGCTATTCAAATCTCTTATTAAACGAATGTATACATGACAGCAAAGAAAAAGAGAAAAAAGGACTTGTAATCTTGTCTTCAAAAAAGAAGCTGGGATTTCTTGCAGACCCTAAATATATGAGATATAAAGGTTTTGAGACTGTTGATATATCAAATCCGTATTTTGAATTGATGTATTTTCCGTTTGATAAAAGCGCTAAAAAACCATATTTTAAAGAAAGTGTAAAGAACGCAAATCACAAGGATATGGAAAAAGGATTTGTATTATATTATACAAACCAATGTCCTTTTACAGCAAAATATGTTCCAATTCTTGAAGAAATTGCAAAGGGGAGAAATATTAAATTTCATACAGTACATATACAGACAAAAGAGGCGGCGCAAAATGCACCCACGCCCTTCACAACATTTTCACTTTTCTACAACGGCGAATTTATAACACACGAGATACTATCTGAAAAGAAGTTTGAAAAAATCCTTGCAGATAAAGGGCTGTAAATTTCCGATTTATTGAGCAGGTTAAATATAAAAAGGTAAAGACTAAAATAAACAGCCGATAGATTTTATCTTAATCTATATCTATTGGCTGTTTGTATTCAACTTTAATATAACTGTAAGAATCTATATATTGTTTTAATAGTGAAGATAGTAATTCAATGTTTTTTATACGTTTGCTGAATGAACACCAATTCCCATAAATTCTATTCATTATATATTATAAATTACGCTCCATAATATAATCATCCATAACAAATCCGCCGCCTATATCGGAGCATTGTGTTCGTGTTTTAACAAATCCCATTTTTTCATATGCCGCGATAGTATTTAAATTATATTTATTCACAGTAAGCCATTGTTTTTTTAATTCCGAAAATTTCTCGCTCACGTGTTTAAGCAGTTTTTTTGAGATTTTTCGTCCTCTGTAGGATTTTTGTACATATAATTTGCTTATAAACAAGCTTCCTTTTTCCTCTTCAGGTTTTACGCCTAAATATGCGCAAAGTATATTATCGTCATAAGCCATATAATATGAATAACCTTTATTTTCAACGGAGTTTTTTATAGCTTCATACGACTGAAATTTATTGAGCATATATAAAACTTGCTTTTCTCCTATTATCGGCGTGAAATGTTCGCGCCATATTACCTCTGCCAATGATGAAATCTGTTTAAAATGCTCATTTAAAACGGCTTTTTTTATTAGAATCATTTTATCACTCCTTTTCTAATATGATAGCAAAACTAAAATGAAAGTCAAGATTAAAAATAAAAATACAAAACGAGTATAAAGGAGAGTAATCGAGTAAACAAGAGAAAAATCGAGAATTAAAATAAAATTTATGAAAAAACAAAAAAACCGCTTGACTTATTTTTAAGAGCGTAGTACAATAGTCGTTGTGAGTTTGCAGTATTTAAATTACTGCGGAAGATTTACAAGGAGGTTAATATCAATGAAAAGTTATATGCAAAAGCCAAATGACGTACAGAGAAAATGGTATGTCATTGACGCGGCAGACAAGCCGCTCGGACGCGTTGCAGCAGCGGCGGCAAGCATTTTAAGAGGCAAGCATTTGCCGACATATACGCCGAATGTAGACTGCGGCGACCACGTTATTGTGATTAATGCTGACAAAGCTGTTCTTACGGGCAACAAGCTTAGCCAGAAGGTTCGTTATTATCACACAGGCTGGGTAGGCGGAATTAAAGAGATTCACTATGACAAGCTTATGGCGGAGAATCCGGAAAAAGCTGTTATGTATGCGGTTAAGGGAATGCTGCCGAACAATACGGTCGGAAGAAAATCTCTTACAAGACTTCGTGTTTACAAGGGCGCTGAGCACGAGCATGAAGCGCAGAAGCCCGAAATGTGGACGCAGGAAATTAAATAAGACGAGGGAGGATTTTTGAAATGGCGAAAGAACAATACGCAGGCACAGGAAGAAGAAAATCTTCCGTCGCGAGAGTTAGATTGGTTCCCGGAAATGGTACAATAACAGTAAACGGCAGAACAATAGATGATTATTTTGGTCTTGACACACTTAAAGTTATCGTTCGTCAGCCGCTTACAATTACATCTACGCTTGATAAGTTTGATGTGATTGCAAAGGTTGAGGGCGGAGGCTTTACGGGTCAGGCAGGAGCAATCCGTCATGGTATTGCAAGAGCTCTTTTACAGGTGGACGAGGAATCCTACAGACCAACTCTTAAAGCGGCCGGTTATCTCACAAGAGATTCCAGAATGAAAGAAAGAAAGAAATATGGTCTCAAGGCAGCGCGTAGAGCGCCGCAGTTCTCAAAGAGATAATTATGTTCAGTTTTACAAACCCCACGAACTGTATGTTTGTGGGGTTTGTTTAATCTTAAAGATAAATTAGAACTGCTTGAATTTGTGTGATATAAATCAAGTGAAGTTTTATATAAAAACTTACATTTGTTAAGGATAGTTAACATTTGTATCATATTACTGCTTTTATTGCTTTTTGACGTTTTTGAGTTGACAAATTTTTAAACAGTGATTTTTTATGTTTCCGTGATTCTGTGAAAAGCTTGCGCGCATCTCATAGTTATTGTATATAAATGGAAGACGTAATATTGACGAATACAATTGTGTATTGTATTTTTGTGAATGTATGATATACTAATATTTGGGAAGTAATTAAGAAGGAGTGCGGTTATGAAAAAGGTTTTGGCGATGACTATTTCAATTATACTTGCGTTTTTTGCGGCAACTGGAGCTGCAGAGACTGAAAATGAATATGGATGCAGCGAATGGGCAGTCGAAAATATAGAAAGAGCTCTTTCTGTCAGTCTTATGGATTCGGAAAAGAACTATGATTATAAAAGTAAGATATCCAGACTTGAATTTTGTGAGTTAATCTTTAATGTTGTTGTACAAACGCCATTTTTCGCGGAATGGTACGAAAAGAATGCAGATGACAGCGATGAAACTTTTCGTTTTAAAGAGAAGTTTTTTGATGATTTAGAAGATAGTCGAGTCAATTTTCTGCATTATATTGGAATTATTTATGGAAAAACGGAGAGGGAGTTTGCGCCGAATGACGGTCTTACACGAGAGGAGGCTGCTGTCATTATCGTCCGTATGATTGATAGAGTTATAAATATGGAAACTACAGAAATGTGGTATGATTATAATGATGTTGATGAGATATCGGACTGGGCTTTAAATTCCGTTCAAAAAATAAGCAATTTGGGATTTATGAAAGGTATTGGCGACAACAAATTTGCGCCAAAAGACATATATACAATAGAACAGGCTGTCGCCACAGTTGTTAGAGTTTTTGACGCTAATATTATTGAATGGATTGCTAAAGCTATAAAGAAGGACGCGGGAGCCATTGGTTATGTGTACGAAAATGATACGTGGAATTATGTGACATATGATATGGCTGTCGGTAGACGTGTGACGCCTCTGGATGTTAACAAAGATGAATTCAGATTGCTTAATTATGAAACTTTTGCCGCGGATGATGAAAGTGTATATTTTATGGCGCATAAAATTGAAGACGCAGACCCTGCAACGTTTCAAGTGATTGATAATACAGGAAATATGCGTTATGCCAAAGACAAAAATTTTGTTTATATATATCTTAAAGACGGAGGAATTATGAAAGTTATCGGTGCAGACCCGGAGACATTTGAAGCGCTTGAATATCCGTATGCAAAAGATAAAAACGATGCATATAATGGATGCTTACCGTTATATGTGGATGATGTTACGAAATTTGAGGTTGTTGAAAGCGGCAGCGGAGCGACGAGAATAAGCTTTCCGGAATCATTTTTAACAACGGCAATAAATTCAGAAGAAATTGCAAAATATAATAATGAAAAATACGGATTTATTAACAGTGCGGTTATATATTCTCCTGAGGGAATAGCAAAAACTGAGAGTCTTGTTTACAAAGGGTATATATTGGAGGAAGATAATCGTTTAAAACAATAATATATAAATTACTCACTAATGTTAGAACATTATTTTTTATTATAATTATTGACTTATAGCATGAATGCGTATATAATAAATTCAGTAAGTGGAATTACCTGTTAGGTGAGGTTACCGTGTGAATAGAGGTTATTGCTCGGAAATGTCGAAAGACGCCAACGAGTCAGCTGGCACTGCCGAAATAAGGCTTTGTCTAATATAACCGGACTATTGTCCTATGTCATACGAAGCCAAAGCTCAACGAAGGGAGATACCGCGGCGCATTCGCATGTTTGCAGTACGTCTGCCGAGTTCTCTCGGCAGACGTTTTTTATTAATTGCAGAGCCAAAGCGACAGCAAAAATATGGCGGCGTTTGCTTTCCGGAATTATTTTTGTTTGCGCCGGTATTTAGGTATTTGTAGAAGGAGGTGGACCGCTGTGGACGCAGACCCTGTGATACGAAAACGATATTTGCCGCGCCGCGGCGGCGCGGCATAACAAAATTATCGGGAGGCTGGTTATGCTGAAAATTTATAAAACAATTAACGGACTAATGACAGAATGCGAAACTATAGAGCCGGATTCATGGATAAATCTTGAAAATCCCACTATAGAAGAGATGGAACGTCTTACTGAAGAGCTTGGAATAGTGCCGGAGTTTTTGTATGCGGCGCTGGATGAGGAAGAAACGTCGCATATAGACCGAGACGAGGGACAAACTTTAATTATCGTCGATTTGCCGTATACGGAGAAAAAAACGGCGGCGGGCGGAGGACTGCTTTTTTCAACCATGCCGTTGGGCATTATTATATCGGAGTATAATATAATTACGGTTAGCCTGAAAGAGAACAGTATTATAACAAGCTTTATAAACGGCAGGGTACGTTCTGTTTATACGAATATGCGTACGAGATTTGTGCTGCAGATTATGTATCGTATGGCAAAAAAGTATCTTCAGGATTTGAAGCAAATTGATAAGGCGAGCAGCTTAATAGAAAAAGAGTTGCATGTGTCCATGAGAAACAAGGAGCTTATTCAGCTTCTTGACCTTGAAAAGAGTCTTGTCTTTTTCTCGACGTCTTTGAAAGCTGACGAGTCTACTATTGAGAAAATTATGCGAGGACGCGTTATACGAATGTATGAAGAGGACGAAGAGCTTGTTGAAGATGTTTTGGTGGAGATTAAGCAGGCTATAGAGATGTCAAATATATATTCAAATATTCTGAGCGGAACTATGGATGCGTTTGCATCTATTATTTCAAACAATCTGAATATCGTGATGAAAGTTATGACGAGCATAACAATCCTGCTCGCAATTCCGCAGGTGTTTGCGGGGCTGTACGGCATGAACGTTAACGGTCTGCCGTTCCCTAATTTTTGGTTTGTTGCAGGAATGGCGGCGGTGGTTGTGATAATAGTCGCTGTAATATTATATAAAAAGAAATTGTTTTAAAAGATAGATTAACAAGAAAATAGCGCTAATTGATTAATTACGTTGAGAAGGCAACAGCAAAAATAATTTAAGGCTCGATGCCTTGAATAATTTTCATTTAATTGCCCATGCAATATTTTTGATTTGGCTATAAAACAAAAACGCTTTGTCTGCCCGCGATAAAGCGTTAGAGTTTTGAATTATTATTTGCGGGCGGAAAGGCTATGGTGATTATTATGGATTTCTCAGCTTTACAGGCAGTCCGTGAAAAAAATCCTCTTATTCACTGCATAACGAATTATGTTACAGTAAACGACTGCGCTAATATATTATTAGCGTGCGGGGCATCGCCGATTATGGCGGAAGACGTTCATGAGATGGAGGAGATTGCTTCCGCGGCAAGCGGATTGCTGATAAATATAGGAACTATAACCGAGGACAAGCTGGAATCTATATTGCTTGCGGGAAAAACGGCAAATGAAAACAGCCGTCCCGTCATTTTAGACCCGGTGGGCGCAGGGGCTACTGCTTTCAGACTTGGTATTGTGAAAGAAATACTTCAAAGTATACATATTGACGTTATAAAAGGAAACAGCGCGGAAATATGCGCGCTTGTCAATGAAAACGAGCGTACCGCGCATGGCGTGGACGCGGGGGAAAGCGTGCGTTCTCTTTCTGAAACGACCGATGTTGCCGCCATGCTATGCCGCGATACGGGAGCTGTTGTTATGGTGACGGGAGAGACGGATATTATTACTGACGGCTCCAAAGCCATATATGTGAAAAACGGTCATCCGTTTTTATCGAAAATCACCGGTTCGGGCTGTATGCTCGGCGCGCTGACGGCGGCGTATTACGGAGCGCAGCCGTCTTTGGAGGCGGCTGCTTCGGCTGCTGTGTGTATGGGCTATGCGGGAGAGCTTGCATATGCGCGTATGACGGAAAAGCACGGCGGGTCGGGAACGTTTCGTGTATTTTTAATCGACGCGGTTAATCAAATGACCGCCGAAATGCTGGAGAGGGGAGCGAAGCTTGATGTTTGATAAGAATACGCTTAGATTATATGCCGTTACGGACAGGGCGTGGCTTGGCGGAAGAACGCTGGCTTCCTGCGTCGAGAACGCGGTTCTCGGCGGCGCGACCATGGTGCAGTTAAGAGAAAAGAACATGACAGACGAGCAATTTTTAGATGAAGCTAAGGTTATTAAAAGGATTACGGACAGACTTAACGTACCGCTTATTATAAACGACAATGTGAATGTTGCTATTGCTGTAGGAGCGGACGGCGTGCATGTCGGGCAGAGCGATATGAGAGCCGTGAACGTTCGGGAGCGGCTGGGAAGCGGGAGAATTATCGGCGTTTCGGCGCACACCGTTGAGGAAGCGGTTGAAGCAGAAAAAGCGGGAGCGGACTATCTTGGCGTGGGCGCAGTGTTCAGCACGAGCACGAAGAAGGACGCGGAAAACGTTTCATTAGAAGAAATGCGCAGAATTGCCGAAAGCGTAAGTATACCGATTGCAGCTATCGGAGGAATTTCGGAAGATAACGCCGGACGGCTTGCCGGCTGCGGACTTGCGGGGATTGCGGTGGTGTCGTGCATTTTTGAAAAAGACGATATTTTTGGCGCGGCAAAAAAAATGCGCGTTCTTGCGGATAAGTTGTGAAATAAATTTCGGCTTCTTGTACTCTTATCGGAGCGGACAGTTTTACAAATCATCTTCATGAATATAATTGTTTCATGGAGGTGATTTTTTTGATGCGGAGAAATCAGGGTCAGATAGCGACTGCGCTTGTGAGGGGAGCGCAGTCGCATCCGGCGATTAAAGGGAACGTGCGTTTTCGACAGCTTGCAAACGGAGTTTTGGTTACGGCGCAGATTTATAGGCTTCCTCATTCGGAGGCGTTATGCTCGGGAGGCGGGTTTGGGGTTCATATTCATGAGGGTGGCTCGTGCACGGGAAACGGAGAAGATGAGTTTGCGGATGTGAAAGGACACTACAACCCGAACGATTGTCAGCACCCGTATCACGCGGGCGACCTGCCCCCGCTTTTTGAAAACAACGGTTATGCGTATATGTCGGTTTTAACTAATCGGTTTACCGTGAGGGAGATTATAGGGCGCACAGTGATTATCCACAGCAAACCGGACGATTTCAGAACTCAGCCTTCGGGCGATTCGGGAGAGAAAATAGCCTGCGGCATGATACGGTGAAGAAAAACGAAAATACTACAGGGCTTAATACCCTGTAGTATTTTACTATGCGAAGAATAACGTAACGCGCAGATTAGTCAAGCGATTTAACGGCAACGGCAACTCCTGTTTTAAAACCGGTTTTGAAACAATGTACATTTTTTCTTTCTATTTGGGTGTTATAGCACGACATAAGCTTGTTAAGCGTTGCTCTGTCTTTTTCGGAAAGTTTTTCGTATAGCCGCTGATAACATTGCTTTTTTTGATTTTTTGCTTTTATGTATTTTTTATCCTTACGTATACTTCGGTTAGACGGCTGAATTGACTTTTGATAAATATCTCCGATTACGTCCATCATTATAACTCCTTTCTTTAATAAATTTGCAATAAAAATGTGCCGCGGCATAAACCAAGCGGCACAATAAAAACGCCTGCTTTGGTTTGATGCTGCAACACATTCTAAATCAAACAACAACTATATAACAAAAGATGTGTAATGATAAATAAAGCATATAGCGTTTTTTACAAATCTATACACATATTTTATTATATAGTTATATTTAATTTAGAATTGTTGCGGGAAAAGTATATCATAAATTTTCGCGATTGTCTACAATTCTTTTACAGAAAAGACTTCTTTAATTGTTTTTTAAAAAAACAGCTAAAGAAAACAAAAAAACATTTACGGAAAATCACGCGGTTCATTACGCTTTGCTTCGTAAAGACGAACAATCACCGCTATTTTCCGCCGTCGTTGACTAAATGCTTTTTTGGTACCGATTGATTGTTTTTTTTATTTTGGGTCTTGTTGAAAGGGTGTTGTTTGTGGTACAATAAAAAATAAGCGTATACTTTGGAGGGATAACAATATATGGACAGTGTATTAAAGGTTGATTTAAAGGAAAATTCCTATAATATAATATTTGAAAAAAGTTTTGATTCGCTTGCGCGTCGTCTTGCTGAGATTGGCGCCCCGAAAAAGCTTTTAGTCGTTACGGACACAAACGTCGGCAGGCTATACGGCGGCGAGATTACAGAGCTTTTGACGGCCGCGGGCTACGACGCGGCGGCGCCCGTGTTTGAAGCCGGAGAGAAAAGCAAGGGCATGGATACAATTTTGGGCATATGCGGGGCGTGTCTGGAACATAAAATGGATAGAAAAAGCATGATTATTGCGCTTGGCGGCGGTGTGGTCGGCGACATGGCGGGGTTTGCGGCGGCAATTTTCATGCGCGGTATACGTTTTGTGCAGATTCCGACAACGCTGCTTTCCCAATCGGACAGCAGTGTGGGCGGAAAAACGGGGATTGATTTCGGCGGAAGCAAAAATATACTCGGCGCGTTTCATCAGCCGAAGCTTGTGTATATAAATGTCGTAACGCTGCGAACGCTGCCTGAGCGGGAGTTTATATCCGGCATGGGCGAGGTTATAAAACACGGCATAATCCGCGACGGCAATTTTTTTGATTATCTTGAAAATAATGCCGACAAAATTAAATCGCTCGACGACGATACTCTCATGTATATGGCGCGCGTCAACTGCGCGATAAAGGCGGCGGTGGTTTCAGAGGATGAACAGGAAACGGGACTTCGGGCTATTTTAAATTTCGGACATACCGTGGGTCACGCCGTTGAGAGCGCGGCGGATTTTGCGCTCACGCACGGAGCGTGCGTTGGAATCGGAATGTGCGCGGCGGCGCGTATAGCTCAGAGACGCGACATGCTTTCGGCGGAAGCGGAGAAAAGAATTAAGCGCGTTTTGGAACTTTACGGATTTGACACGTCTGTTCGGGACATAGCCGAGGAGCAGATATATGAACATATGGGACGCGACAAGAAAAGCTCGGGAGGACGGCTTAAATTTGTGCTTCCTGCGGGAATAGGCGAGGTTAGGATTTTTGACGATGTGACGCGTGCTGAGATAGAGGACGCGGTGCGGTCGGTGATTTGCGGAGGGCGGAACAAGTGATTATTTATGCAGTTTTAGCGGCGGCTGTTGTTCTGGCAGACCAGTTTGCGAAGCTTTTAGTGGTTTCACGCATTGACGCGGACAGAGCTATATGCGTTATACCAAAGGTGATTGATTTTGTATATGTGAAAAATACAGGCGCAGCGTTCAGTATTATGGCCGATATGACGTGGCTTTTGGCTATTGTGTCGGTTGTGTTCTGCGCGGCTGTGGCTGTTTATTTTGTGAGAAAACAGCCTAAAAGCCGTCTGCAGTGTAC
>CATJNN010000126.1 GCA_949742185.1 uncultured Clostridia bacterium
CTTTTAATCAAGTGAATCATAATGCTTACTGTCTACCTCTTCAAGCCATTCGTTTGATGTTTCTTCACCAGAACATTCAACTGCCAAATGACTGAACCAACTGTTCTTTTTTGCACCGTGCCAATGCTTTACGTTTGCAGAAATTGTAACAACATCACCCGGCACAAGACTTTGCGCGGCTTTGCCTTCCTCCTGATACCAGCCCTCGCCCTCAACGCACAAAAGAATCTGACCACCGCCTTTTTTTGCATGATGAATATGCCAGTTATTACGGCATCCCGGTTCAAAAGTAACATTTGCAATAAATACAGTTTCCTTTGGGGCTGTCAGCGGTTTTAAATAGCTGTTTCCGGTAAAAAACTGCGAAAACGCCGTATTTAGTTCACCCATTCCAAACATACCGCCGTGAATTTCTGCCGCACTGTCACCAGCATACACATCTTTCATAACGCGGAACGCCGCCCACGCATTCGGCCAGCCGGCATAAAACGCAAGATGCGTTAAAATTTCAGCCATCTCCGTTTTTGTAACTCCGTTATTTCTCGCATTTTGTGCATGATACTGAAAAGAATTATCAACTAAACCTTTGCTGACAAGCGCGCTTATTGTAAGAACAGAACGCATTTTTAAAGACAGTTTATCTTCTCTAGACCACACTTCGCCGAATAACACATCATCGTTTAACTGTGCGAACTTGGGCGCAAAATCGCCCAAGCCTTCTCTGCCTGCCGTTTGCTTTACTGCCATCGTTAAAAACCTCCTAATTAGTTTATTGATATTGTAACTGTCACATCCCCCTCCCCCAAAAGCGATTTTAATTCTGATTTCGCAATATCATTGATTTTGCCAAGCCTTGTAAAATTCCAGAAATTTGTATCGTAACAGATTACAAATGAATTTCCCTGATATAAAATCAAATCTCCCGCTTCAGTTGTAATTTGCTCATCATTTAGCGGAAGAGATGTTCCTATCAAGCCGACCTTCTCAAAATCACCATAATCGCTCATATCTATGGTAATGTCGCCCTTTGAAAGAAGCTCTTTAAGCGCCGTCGCTGATGAATTATCCGCAAGCGTTGCCGTAAGCGTTCTGCCGCCCACACGAATTTTAAGCATATCACTTTTCTCCGTATTTTTTTGTTCAAATCCATTATCATTAAGCCAATCATTTATTTGCATCTCGCTTACTGCTCCCGCCCCGCGGAAACCGTCTGTAATTGTACTGTTTGGATAAATAGCTTTCAAATCCGATACGGATTCTGAAATACCGCTGCCGCCCGACGTACAGAACGGCATAATTATCTTGCCCGAGAGGTCATATTTTTCAGAAAGCGTATAAATCACTTTAGGAAGCGTTCCCCACCAGATAGGGTATCCGAGAATAATGATATCATAATCATTAATATTTACTGCTAAATCTTTAATTGCAGGTCTTGCGCTGTCGTCCTGCTGCTCTGCATTCGCGCGGCAATCGCTGTTATAATTCAAGTCCGCGCTTGTATATGCATCTTGGGGTACTATCTCGCATAAATCCGCGCCGCTTACGTCTGCGATTTTTTCAGCCAACGCTTTTGTTGTGCCTGTTGCTGAGAAATACAATGTCAGCGCGCCGCCTTTGTTTTCCTCAAGTCGAGGCGCTGTTGACGGAACAGACGCGGTATTCTGCTCAGTTTTTTTCATAATTGTTATAGTTTGTGTCGATTTCTCCCAAACCACGTCAAATTTAAAACTCTCCGCAACAAAACGTATGGGAAGCATTGTGCGGTCGCTTATGATAATAGGCGGTGTGTCAAGCGTTTGATTTTGTCCGTTAAGCCTTGCCGTCTGGCTATCTATAGTCAGCTTTATCTCATCATCATTATAATTTAAAACCACCTCCTGTGTATCGCTGTTCCACTCGACCGTGCCGCCCATTTCTTCTATAACCGCGCGGACAGGCAGCAATGTGCGGTTATTAATTATCAGCGGAACCGTCCCCTCCGCGTCAATCTGTTTTTCTATTCCGTTTACAAGCATAACGGGATTTCCTATTTGTAAAACAATTTTCATTGTTCCATTCTCATTTATTTCCGCTTCTTCTGCCGCGCAGCCGATAAGCGTAAACACACACATCATAACCATCGCCAATATAACTGATATTATTTTTTTCATTTTATTTTCCTCCGTTTATAAATAACAATATTATTTTATATTTTTTTGTTGTTAAGTTATGTGTCACTCTCCATATCTGTCATAGTAAAACGCTTCCCTCTTATTTCCTCATTTTATATGTAAGAAAGTCAATACAGTATATCACCTTCTGATTTTTGTGCAAATTTTTAATCAAATTTTTTTCTATGTTCCGCTAAAAGTGCCGTTTGCTTTTTTCAGAA
>CATJNN010000127.1 GCA_949742185.1 uncultured Clostridia bacterium
AATATAAAAAATCATAATGACCAAAAAGATTTTTTAAATATATTCCATTCTCTAACCCATGAGCAAAAAAACGAAGTTATAGATTTTATGCAGTTTCTTCTAAACAAAAACAAAAAGCAGTGAGTTTTAACAGCTCATTGCTTTTTGTTTTTAAAAATCTATTCGTTCCTCATAATTTTAACCGCCGCGACTGTCATATCATCTCTTAAATATGTCCCGCTTTTCTTTTCCGCATCTGATATAATATCTTCAGCAAGCGATTGCATATCCATACTGCCGTACATAGCTCGCCGTATCCATTCGCCGCGTATAATTCCGCTGCCGGCTTCCGTCACGCCGTCAGTCGCCATTACAATCACCTCGCCGCCGGAAAACACCCGCCGCACTCCATCGGTATCAACCTGCGGAAGTATACCGGCAGGATAGGTTTTTGAAAAAATCACTTCAATCTCTTTGCCCTTTTTAATAAAGCTTTCCGCCGCTCCGATTTTATAAAAATCCGCCGCTCCGGTCGTTAAATCAATTACCAGCAAATCAATAGTTGAAAACATTTCCTTATCCATTTTGAGCGCAAGCGTAGAATTTATCATTTTTATTGATATTTCCTGCCCAAATCCTGCCCTCATAAATTCCTCCAAAAGCGTACACGCCAGCCGGCTCTCTTCAGCCGCCTTTTCTCCGCTTCCCATTCCATCGCACAGAATAATACAATATCGGTTGTCCTCCGTGCGAAAATGCACCGCCGTATCGCCGCAAACATTTTCTCCCTGCTTATTTCTCTGGCAAACGCCAACCTCAACGCAAAACGCATTTGCCGACACAAATCTATACGTCCCTCCGCTCACGCTCTCAGAAGCCATTGGCGTATCAAGAATCACCGACAGCTTTTCTGCCAAAGCGCTCACATCTGTTCCTAACCCGACTGTCAGATAAACCTCGATTTCACCTATACCATTTTCAATAACACTGACCTCGCGCACCACAAATCCATCCTTATCAAGCTCCTCAACAACACGATTCTCCATTTCATCCAAAAACGAAAATCCGCTTTCTACCTCGTCCGAAAGACTTTGCATAATTTCCGACACTTCTCCGTATTGCTTCGCCACAAGGTCCCTTTCGGTCACAGCCTCTCCCTCCCATATGGCTTGCTGTTTATAAAGCTCATACGCATGGGCAAACTCCCCTAAAAAGCTGTCAAGCCGCACACAATTATCTTTAAAGGTTTCCGGTACGTTTGTTCTGTCGCAATATCCTTTTTCCTCAATAACATCCAGAATATGATACATTCTGTCATATGTATCGTTAAATTTAGTCTGCCAGCACTCTCTGCACATTCCGCAGCTTCTGCATACTTTATCAGCAATATGGTCAAATAAATCTCCAACCTCGACTGTCTGCTGCTGAAGCCGTTTTTCAGTCACAGAGAAAAAGCAATCCTCAAGCTTGCGGAAAGACGACGAGACCTGCGCCAAACGGTTTGCCAGATACCCTTTAATCCTAACGTCGGCGCGGATTGTTTCCATATGAAGCGACCGCGTTAAAAACGCTCCGCACTTATCATGCACCCGCTTCGGCAGCCCTAAAAACACAAGCGACGCAAACAATATCTCGGCTATCTTTATCGGAAAATCAAACACGTTTCCAACATATAAAAGCGCAATCGCCATGCCCCCGAAAAAACCCAGCCCAACACCTATCTTTCCGAACGGCTTAAGCAAATTTGCAAACATTCCGCAAAAACCGAATATACCCATGTAAAGCACTGCGTCTCCGCCGCCCATACCGCTTAAAAACCCCAGTATAAGTCCTCCTGTGCACGACATGGCTAAATTCATATTCATAGAAATCGTCATAACTGCATACATTGTAAGTAAACGGGCTATGGACAGCCTATACGGGAGCGGTATCCCCTCAAATCCCGTTATAATTCCGCCTATGCAAATCATAAGGCACACAAGCTCCTCCTGCCCTATCTGCGTGCGGTTATTTCGTCCTGAAACAAGCGTGTTGGCATTTTCACATACAACATATAAAAACGATGTGAGAATGCTCTCGGCAACCAGCAAAAGCGCGCCGTATATGCTGGCGTTTGTATAAGGCAGCAGAACGCCCCCGCATATAAGCACAGCTCCTCCGCAAACCGCCGACGACAAAATCCTGTTGTCTTTGGGATTTTTCATCTGCGAATACAGCCAGAACACAACCGCGCAAAATATGTATTTAATACATCCCATGCCCGCTCCCTTTGTTAAAAGACCCGCGAGCATAACGGCAATACCCAGATATGCCGCCTGCTTGTCGTAAACCGCCGCAAAAAGCGCGGGCGCAAACGGAAACATCCCCATAACCGATGCGCGTGACAGCAAAAATAACGCAGCGCTGACCGCAATATCCCTTTTCTGCGGCAGCCTTAAAGGATAGCCGGGCTTTGCCTGCTCCGGCGTAATCCTCGTAAAAGTTGGAACCTCCATACTAAAAATCCTCCCTGTTTTTTTGTACAAGCCTAATTATAACATTATATTTTTCAAAATTTTGTCAAACCGCGCCCCAATTTACATAAATCGTACGACAAATTGCTTTGACAATATGCAAAATTCATGATAATATAAACAAAAGAACGAAAAGAGAGGATTTTTATGCGAATTCTGATTTTCTCCGACACGCATGACAAAATAGACAACTGTATAACAGCGATAGATGGTATGCCGCATGTAGATATGATTCTGCACGCGGGCGACTGCGCGTCCGACGCAGAGGATTTGTCATACGCATATCCGCATATACCGGTTCACTTTGTTAAAGGAAACAACGACTTTTATTCAAACGCTCCTGCGGAACTTTTAATAAACGCAGGCGGCAAACGCATTTTTGTAACTCACGGACATTTACAAAGAGTAAAATTTGACATTGAATTTGAAACTCTTATTGAATATGCAAAGGAACGCTCGGCAGACCTTGCGGTGTTCGGACACACGCACATGCCATACGAGGGATTTTTCAGCGGCGTCACTCTTCTAAATCCCGGAAGCATACGCTACGGCGGCACCTATGCCATATGCGATATTGAAAATGAAAAAATAAGAAACACTATTTGTACAATAAAATAACGCATTATTAAAAAGACGCCGCAAAGCAAAATTACTTGCAGCGTCTTTTTAATAATATTCAGTCTCAAATTCATTAAATCTTTTTAATCGGGTGCCGTATCACTGTTCTCCATTTTTCAGGCGCAGATTTTCGTGGATCTGATAAGTAAATTTCATGGTGAAATCTTCCATTGTCCATATCATTTTCATATTCGTTTTCTTTTAAAAATTTATCCATTACAGAGATAGTCATAGATTCATCATCATACGCTCCCAAATGCATAATCTGAACACACAACCCCTCATCGACAGTATAAAACTCTACCAACGAACAATCTAATTTCTTTTTTTGAAAAGCCGCTTTCTTTGCCCATTCAACATCTTTTTTTTTCATAAAATCAGGCAGACGAATAACAGAAATCCAGTTAAAATCGGACTTGTTAGGATAATGAAAACCATTCGGGGCGTCAAGCCCCAAATTGTTTTTGCTGTTGCTTTCACAACGCAGTAAATCAAAACCGTCCACATTATCCTGCCACCAAAACCCCTCCAAAGGAGGAACCACATATTCAAAAAAACCCTCAATCTTATAATCGCTTCTATAGCTCATCTTTAAAGTATATGCCACAGCATATAATATACTTATCGCCTGCTGATATGTTCCGCCTTCTTCATTCGGATCGCCCCTGCCCTGTACTGCAATATAATTTGTCTTTGGTACGATTACAATTTCCGGTTTATTCTTAGGTACATAAAATTCTTTCATTTCCTTTTTAAAATCATATACCATAAATATCGTGCTCCTTCTCAATTTTAATACGCCGATAAACTTGCCATAAAAAACACTCCTATTTTTCACAGACTTTTTTAACATAATCTATATAGCTCTCCGCAAGGCTGCTCATTTTGGAGCTGCCGCGCGTTATATATCCTATGTCCATGTATTCGTCGCAGTCAAGAGACACGGACACAATATCCTTTTCATTAATATCCGCTCCGAGCACGCCGGACGACACAGTGTATCCGCCAAGCTCTACAAGCAGATTAAAAAGCGTCGCGCGGTCGCTTACGCGTATGCTTTTGCTGTGCGCAAGCGTGCTCAACGGCTCCTCAGAAAAGTAAAAGGAATTATAAATTCCCTGTTCAAAGGATAAACAAGGATAATCCTCCAAATCCTCCGGCGCAACCGACTGCCGTTCTGCTAGCGGATGACCGCGCTTTATAAACACATGCGGATCCGCGCGAAACAGCTTGTTAAACACCAAACCTGCGTCGTCAAGCATTTTACCTATAACCTGTTCATTAAAACGGCTCATATATAAAAGACCCAGCTCGCTTCTGCCGTTTTTCACATCTTCTATAATATCGTGCGTTGTGGTTTCCCGAAGCGTGAATGCATACTCGTCCTTTCCGTAAGCCTTAACAAGCTCCGCGAACGCGTTAACCGCAAACGCATAATGCTGGGTTGACACTGCAAGAAGTCTGTCCGGCGTTTTTTTTCCATACCTGCTTTCCAAAAGCTCAGCTTGCTCAAGCACCTGCCGCGCATATCCCAGAAATTCCGCTCCGTCCGCTGACAAGCATATTCCGCGGTTAGTACGCAAAAACAGCTCGACTCCAAGCTCCTTTTCAAGCTCGCGTATCGCGCCGGACAAGCTGGGCTGCGTGACAAACAGCCTTTGCGCGGCCTGCGTCATAGACCCGCAGTTCGCTGTTTCAATCACATACCGAAGCTGCTGAAGCGTCATTATTTATTCCCCCACATGAATATTCTTTATAATAACCGGCTCTACAGGAAACGCCTCAAATATAGGCTGCACCTGCGTTGTTTCCACCGCCGCTATTTTATCTATAACATCAAGCCCCTCGGTAACCCGCCCGAACGCCGCATATTCGCCGTCTAAGCTTGCAGTATCGGCGTGCATAATAAAGAACTGGCTTGTCGCCGAATTAGGCTCTGTCGTCCGCGCCATTGAAATCACGCCACGGGTATGCTTTAAATCATTCTGCACTCCGTTTGAGGCAAATTCGCCCTTGATAGCCTCTCCGCCCGTATCTTTTTCGCCTATATATTTCTGTCCTTCATGTTCTTCAATAACATATCCACCGCCCTGCACCATAAATCCCGGAATAACTCTGTGAAATATAGTTCCGTCATAAAAGCCGCTGTTTGCAAGCTTTGTAAAGTTATCGACAGAAATCGGCGCAATATTAGGATAAAGCTCGCCTTTCATAACGCCGCCGTTTTCAAGCGTAATCGTAAACGGCACCGTATCCGCAGGCATAAGCGATTTATACGCAGTCTCCGAATTTACAAACACTGCAAACAGCGCCTGACTCCACTGCACGCTAAGCCCCGCGCTCTCCGACAAAAATCTGAGCGGCACCATCGACTTGTCGTCAACAAGCTGCATAGGCGCAGAAAGCGGCGTCTCTTTTCCGTTACTATCATACGCTATATTATTTCCTATGAACATTGTATATGTATTTCCGTCTTTCGACATCGACGCTCCCTGCTTCTCCACATCCCAGTTAACAGTATAGCCAAGATTTTCACCTATAAAACGAATAGGCACAAGCGTTGTGTCATTCACAATTACAGGCGACGCCTCTTGCGTAACGTCAATATCGTTAAGGTACAATTTAGGCGTTTCCGCCAATACGCTTGTGCCTGCGGCTCCCGCAAACATTACCGCCGCCGCAAACGCGCATATAAATTTTTTTAATATATTTCTCATTCTGATTCCTCCTCGTGTTTTCTGCGTTTTATCAGCCTACGCCTGGCCATAAAAAGATAAAACATATCTTATATTATTATTCGACAAACACGCGGCAAAATCCTTTTCATATTGTAAGGTTCATAATATTACATAAAATCGCATAATTTCTCAATATTATTCATCTGTAATTTTACCAATCAAACTCTTGTTTTTACATTGACACAATAACAAAAACATGATTTAATTAACATAAATAATAATCAGTAAAGGAGACAACATCATGGCACGAAAAATTAAAAGATTTTTTTCTCTTATACTCGCGGTATCTGTGGTTTCAGTCTGCCTTGTAATTCCACATGCGCAGTCACCCGCTCCGATTACGGAAATCACCTTTGATAAATCCTCAGAACCATACTCGCTTCAAGACGGAGCGGCTATCACAGACGGCGAACACAGCGGAAACGCTCTCAGCTTAAACGGAGCGACCGCATACGCTTCTTTATCAGACGCATCAAAAATAAATTCGCTTGCAGGCGATTTCACCATAAGCATATGGTGCAATCCAACGGCGACCACCCAATGGTCTCGCTTGTTCGACTTTGGAGTAGGCACGGACAAATACATGTTTCTAACCTTTTCCGGCGACCGACCGCGATTTGCAATAACTCGCGGCGGAAACGCTTCGGGAGCGGAACAAGTTTTGGACGGCGCGCGCGACGTTGTCCTCGGCGAATGGAACAACATAATAGTAACGCGCACAGGCGCGGTAACAAAAATGTACATAAACGGCATTGAAGCCGGCGCGACAGACGGTATAACGCTCAGCCCCGCCGATCTCGGCTCAACCACGACAAATTATTTCGGTAAATCGCAATATCCCGACCCATATTTCTCAGGTATGCTCGATGATTTTGCCGTATACGACACGGGTATAACCGAAGCGCAGGCGCAGGAAATCGCGGGCGTCGCATATAAGCGGGAACTGGAAAATATAGCTCAGCAACAGCTCGTGCAAATTGCGTCGCATGATAAATACGATATAAAGACAAGCTTCTATAATGAGGCGAACGAAAAAATCTTCCAGCTCAGCCCATCCAAAGCTCAAACAATCACAGCAAAAATAGATATAACAAACTATACTCTCACAGATGGCAGCGTATCGGCTGCTCTCAGTTCGGGCAGCCGTCAGCTTGCAAAAAGCAATATTGTGTCAATCAAAAGCACAGACAGCGCGCAAATTACTCTTACTGCAAGCATATCAGCCGCACAGGCGAAACAGCTCAATGTAACAGTCACCGACGAAACGCTGAAGCAAACCTTCGACGCCGGCTACCTCGGCGCTTCGGACATATATTTCCCTGAAGCCTCGCCCGAAGACAGCGACGAAACAACTTTCGGCGCGCACGACCCGACAATTTTTAAAGACCCCGCAGGAGGTCATTACTGGGCGTATTCAACGCATAATCTCGTATACGAGTCAACCGACCTTATCAACTGGGTTGAACACGACTATACAAAAACATTGACTATCCCCAAAAAATGCGAAGATTTTATATACAACAACTATGCAGATTTAGGTATTGACAAAAACAGCGACAACGATAACAAACATGCGAACGCGACCTATTGGGCGCCCGATATTATTTATAAAGAGGGCGACGAATACCCATACTGGTTTTATCTGTCCGTCTCCTGCGGGCTCGGCGGCAGAAATTCAGTTATAGGGCTTGTTAAAGCCAAATCCCCGGGCTTATGGGACGGCGAAACAAAAGACTGCGGCGTTGTGCTTGCCACAAGAGAAGAAAAAGACTATATAACAAACGCTATAGACGCAAATCTATATACAGATACCGACGGCACGGAATATTTCATATGGGGCTCATTCTGGGGCGGCATACAAGCGGCAAAGCTCCTTAACAACGGACGCATAGAGGGCGTTGACTACTCAAGCGAAGCGGCTGTGCTTGAATCCTGCAAAAACGTCGGGACAACAGTTTTCGCCACGAAACGCGGTGTGTACGGTCCCGAGGGTCCGTACATGATAAACAATCCCGAAACAGGCTACAGATATATGTTCACCTCCTACGGCTGGCTCGGCACAAACTACAACATCCGAGTTGCCCGCAGTCCTCTCAGCTCTCTGTTTGCAAGCTCCATGACAAGCCTTGCGGACGCAAACGGAAATAAAGTTGCCTCTGCATATAACGATTCGCCTGATAACGAGCTTTGGGGCTATAAAGCGTCCGGCTCATATCAGCTCGGCGACGGCATTGAATACTGCGGAAGCGGTCATAACTCCGTGTTTAAAGACGACGACGGAAGCTGGTATCTCGTGGAGCATTGCCGCAAAATAGCGGACGCGGCGGCATATCTTCAGGTTCGCAAGCTGCTTTGGACAGCCGACGGCTGGCCTGTCGTGTCGCCTGTCGTATATGCGGGCGAGCGGGAGCAGAAAATTCCCGAAATAATGCTATACGGCACATGGGACTTATCGAGCGTAGGGCGCACAATTTTTAGAGACGGAGTAACAACAGTCACAACCTCAAGCAAAGACGCAGACCTGCCCGTCCATTCCTCGGAAATCGTACTTATGCCGGACGGGAAATTGGACGATAACAAAGGAACATGGTCGTTTGACGGCGACTACACGGTGACGCTCACCTTCACCAAAAACGGCGACGAACGCGAAAATGAATATTATAAAAACGGCGATGTTATGAAGCTGTTTGTTATGACGGGCTACGACAAGGATAAGCGCGAATCGTGCGTTACAATGACGGGAACAGACCAAAACCATATAACGCAGTTCGCGAAAAAATCGAATGCAAGCGTTGCCGACACAACTCCTGCCGCTCTGAAAACAACTTCAAAAATGCTTCCAAAAAGCTCGGGCGGTAATCCTATTCTCGGCTTTGACCAAAACGGCAACCTCCTCTACGGCGGCGACCCCGCGGCAACGGTAATAGGCGACACAGTCTACCTCTATGTCGGACACGACAATTCAACAGATGAAGAACTTGCAAAAGCAATATACAACATGCCCGAGTGGGTTTGCTACACTTCAAAAAACATGACCGATTGGAAATACGAGGGGGTTGTCATGAGCGCGTCCGATATATCATGGGCAAAGGACGCAACCTCCGCGTGGGCAAGCCAGATGCAGGAATATAAAGGCAAATATTATCTTTACTTCTGCACATGGGATAAAACCGACAACGGCAAGCAGTCTATAGGCGTCGCTGTTGCCGACAGCCCAAAAGGGCCGTTTAAAGATATCGGTCATCCGCTCGTTAAAGGCTCTGTAACCATGCCTCAGACCAGCGACTGGAACGACATCGACCCAACGGTGTTTGTAGATATCGTTGACGGCACGGAGCATCGTTATCTCGCATGGGGCAACGGAAAATATTATGTCTGCGAATTAAACGAGGATATGATAAGCGTAAAAGACCAAAACAGCGACGGCAAAATTGACATGAACGATATTAAGGAGCAAAAATTCCTTAATATGCACAACGCGTCGTTCACCGAAGCGCCGTGGCTGTATAAGCGCGGAAACAAATACTACACTTTCTTTGCCGCAAACTGGCGCGAATGTATGGCATACGCAGTTGCAGACACGCCGTACGGTCCGTGGCAATACGGCGGACTTATCATGCCTCCGACCGCAACCTCAAACACAAATCATCCCTCCGTTATTGACTTTAACGGTAAAACATATTTCATATACCATAACGGCTCGCTTCCCGCAGGCTGCGGATACAGACGGAGCGTGTGCGTATCGGAGCTTTTCTTTGATGAAAACGGACTTGTATGTCCCGTTACAGAAACCTCAACAGGGCTTAGCGGCACGGCGAACGTGTTAAAAACTATGGACGGCAAATATGTCGCTCACGCGCCCTTTGAAAATTCGCGCGGAGACAGCTTCTATCCTATATCTAAGCCGCTTATAACCTTGAATGCAGAGAACGGTCTCAACACCGCATGGGAAATCGTTAAACCGCTGAATAACGCGTCGGGCGGCGAATATGCGTCTATACAGTCCGTGGATAAGCCGGGGCTTTATTTAGCCTCAGTGGACGGAACGCTAATACTGACGCAAAACGCCGACGGAAAAATGGCAGACCAGATGACCTTCCGCTCCGTAAACGGACTTTCAGGCATGGGTATATCATTTGAAAGCGTATCGGAAAAAGGCAAATATATAACCGCGCTGGGAGGCTCGCTGGTGCTTTCATACGGCAGAGTAAAAGACGTCTGCACCTTTACAACGGCGGACATAACTCCCACTCCCGCACCGACGGCGGCTCCCATGCCGACCGCAACTCCCGTCCCAACCCTCTCTCCGGATACAAGCGAAAACTTTGAAAACGCGTCTGTCGGAGATTTGATACAGATGGAAACGGACGAGCCAAGCGCATATGACAAATTTAAAGGTATAAACCTGTATATTAAAAACCGCGAAGCGGGCGCAGACCCAACAAGCAAATTCAGCATTGAAGAGGACAAAGAACACGGAAAGGTTCTGAAATTAAACGGCGGCCGTTTCCCGAATATGGACCGCGGCGGAAGAGTAACTCTCGTCACGCCGGCAATAATTGAAAACAGCGCCGTGTTTGCTTCCATGAAGGTTAAGCTTGAAAACGGCACAGGCGGCGAAGCAAAGCTTTTCTACGGAGATTCCGCTTCCGTTCAGGCAGCTTTGGACACTATGCTGACGGACGACGGCGCATGGCACAGCGTCAGCGTTACTATAACAAACAGCGATGGGCTTATAACCCGCATAATAAGCGTAGACGATAATGTTATCACCACCGACGGAGCAAAACGCTTCCCCATATTCTGGGGCACAGGCGAAAAAGACGTATACGCTAATGTATATTTTGACGATATTAAAGTTATGTCGGAAAACGCATCCCATCTCGTCACCTCAGTTGACGGACGCGATATAAGCGTCCGCTCTTCAAACGGCTCGGCGGCTGTTTACGCGATAAAACAAGAAAACGGCGGCAAGGTAAATATTCTCCCTGTCAAATCCGGCGACGCCACTGTAACAGCAAGCTTCGACCCCGACAAGGTATTAATCTGGTCAAAATTCCCTGTACCGTATGTTATGTGGTCGAAAAAATAATTATTAAAGGAACTGCTCCTTAGAGCGGTTCCTTTAAGCTTTTAACTGCGCTGTTCGGAGCCAGCACGCTTAAATTGTTTTCATTTACTGCGTTTGCGGAGCAAACAGCAAAAATAATTCGGGGTTCGACGCCCCGAATTATTTTCATTCCCATGCAATAATCATTAAGTCTCGATTGTATTATAAGTGTATTTGCAAATACGCGAAAGGAGTTGATTGTATGAACGAAGCAGATACGGAATACTTTTCCGGCATATACGAAAAATATTCCAACGACCTGTACCGCATTTGTCTTTTATATCTAAAAAGCCGCGAGGAAGCGGAAGAGGCGGTTTCCGAGGCTTTTGTACGGATTATGGAAAAAAGACCGGTGTTTGAAAGCGAAGCTCACGAGAAAGCATGGCTTATTAAAACGGCTGTTAATATATGCAAAAACATAAATAAATCCGCGTGGAAGCGAAGCGTTATACATGACGACGACGTTATGCAATATATAACTTTGCCGGAGGAACGCTCGGTTATGGAGGAGGTTATGGCTCTGCCGCCCAAATATCGGATTATTCTGTATATGCACTACTATCAGGGCTACAAAACCAATGAAATTGCGGAAATTATGAACATGAAGCAGTCGACTGTTTTATCGCGTCTTTCAAGAGGGCGCGGACAATTAAAGGAGATTTTGACACAGGGAGGGTTTTTCTATGCGTGAAAATGATATAAAAAATGCATTCTCAAGAATTAAAGCGGACGATATGCTCCGCGCAAAGGTTATACACAAAATAGAAGAAAACAAGCGGTTTAAGAAAACGGGCATACACGCAAAAAGAGCGTTCGCGGCAGCGGCTGTAGCGGCTGCTGTAGTATGCTCCGCAACGGCGTTTGCAGCGTCGCCGGCGGGAAAGCAAATGATAGCATATTTTCAAAACGACGCCGCAGTCGAGATTACAAGCCTTGCAAAGCTCAGCGAATACAATGAAGCAATCGGCGTTTCCTCAACAAATCTCGGCTATACGCTCACTTTGGATAACGTGGCTGTAGACGATAATTTCATGCATGTTTTTTACACGCTGAAATATAATGACGGCAAAATGTTTATCGAAGGCGCGGAAGGCAATAATCTATGGCCCGAATGTCGGATGAACGGACAGTTTGTAGGCCATGGCAATCATAACGAATGGGAGGGCTATCTGTTTGACGACCAAACATATAAGGGTGTTTTAAAGCTAAACGTCGCGTCGCTTGACGTCCCCGAAAGCTTTAAGCTCGAGCTGTATGCACTCCCCAACGGCAAGGTGAGCGAAGCTTTCGATCCTAACTATCTGTACAGTGATAATCTGACTCTGACAGATGAAGACATCTCAAAGCTTATATATGTTTCAACCACAGCAAAAAAAGCTGATGTTGAAGCAAAGAATATAGTTAAAAATATAAATAAAACATTCAAAACAGAATACTATGATGACAATAACAATAAAAAAACAGGCGAAACCGAAATCTCGAAGGTTATCTTCTCGCCGTTCGGAAACCAGCTTGTTGTAACGGACACATGCGAGGGCTGCGGAGCAATGCAGCTCGCCGGCTGGGCAATGTTTGACGAAAACGGTCAAAGCCTTGATATACTTAACACTGATTTAAGCGGATCGCTCAGCGGTCAAAAATCAACAAACGCGTTAGAATTTTTAAAAGCGGACGCGAATACAAAACAGCTAAAGCTTGTACCGATACATTATGGGCCTACAGACGACTGGCAGGTTGAAGTTTTAAAGCAGGACATCGGCGCATATCCGATGACGTTTAAGGTAAACGATTACGGAAGCATCGTTGTAACAGATGTTCGTATTTCAGACGGCGAAATTAATATTGACTATTACAAAGACGGTTTTTCCTCTTACGACCCGCACTTTCAGCTTTTTGATAAAAATGGTAACAACGCCGAGCCGGGCGGCAAGCTGGGCTGCACGCTTTATACGAGGGTGCACCACGACACAAATTCATACACTGCTCAGTACAAATATGATGCGTATGATGAAAACGGCAATAAGCTTCCTCTTACAGAAAAAGTGACAAAGGAAGGCATTGAAAAATCGTTTACAACGCTTGGCGTTTACACAGCCCAGCCATTTTCGCTTGATTACAACAACGCTTTGGAAATTGATTTGAAATAAATATCATTTCCCCCCTTAAAAAATACAGAACTTCCCCGTTCTGTATTTTTTTATTACCTACACTGTGAAACAACCGTCAAATATATACCCAAATAAAAAATCCAAAACAAATAATTTAGTTATTTTCACAGACCCGCGCGCATACACTGTACAAAACGGAGGTGCAGCTATGAAGGATTACATCAGTGAACGCGCGGTAGAATTGGCGCGCTATATCATTGATACAAAAGCAACTGTTCGTGACACGGCAAAAAAGTTTCACGTCAGCAAGAGCACTGTACATAAAGATGTAACGGATAGATTGATGCATATCAATATGCCGCTTGCAAAAGAAGTACACGCCATATTGGACTCAAACAAAGCCGAAAGGCACATACGCGGCGGACTTGCGACACAGCGCAAATATGCGAATATAGACGGTAAATAAGATAAAAGCGGAGAATTACATAAATGCTCCGTTTCAAATAATCCATAAAAAATCCCGCGCTATGCGCGGGATTTACTTTTCACTACAATTTAGATATAC
>CATJNN010000128.1 GCA_949742185.1 uncultured Clostridia bacterium
AAAAAGAAAAAATAATTTGAGATTTTTATTGAAATTTGGGGCTTGATTAATAGATATATTTTATGTTATAGTTATTAAAACTACAATTTAGTACATATTTTGATTGAAATTACTGATAAGTAGTGATATAATAATTAGGATGATGCATATGAGAAATATTCGGCTTACATTGCAATATGACGGTTCTGCATACCATGGCTGGCAAGTGCAGAATGATGCAGAGACAGTTCAAGGCAAGCTTGAGACTGCTATAAAGGATATAACAGGCGAAACGCTGCGCGTTACAGGCTGCGGTCGTACTGACGCGGGAGTGCATGCAAGGAAATATATCGCAAATTTTCATACGCATTCATCAATTTCGGCTTCAAGGTTACCGTACGCTTTAAATTCACATCTTCCGAATGATATTGTTTGTATTGAAGCGGAGGAGGCGGAAAATGAATTTCATTCAAAAAATTGCGCTGTGGGGAAAAAATATCTATACCAAATAAATTGCGCGCCGATGCCGGATGCATTTTTAAGAAATTATGAATGGCATTGCCGTTATCCGCTTAATGTTGATGAAATGCGGCGCGCGTCAAAAGCATTTATCGGCACTCATGATTTTATCGGTTTTTCTTCGTCAGGACGCACTGTAAAGACAACAGTGCGCACAATTTATGAATTAAATATTATTCAGAATGGCTTGAAGATTTTAATTGAAGTCGTTGGCAATGGATTTTTATATAATATGGTCAGAATTATAACGGGAACTCTGGTATTTGTGGGAAGCGGAAAGATTTCAGCAGATGATATGGAACAGATTATCGCTTCGGGCGACAGGACGCGCGCGGGAATAACTGCGCCGCCTCAGGGGCTGTTTTTAACGGAGGTTTACTACTGATGAAAAAGCAAAAGGGCAAAAGGGCAGAACACAAGAAAGCAAAATTGAATGTTATAGCTGTCGCCATGATAGTGATTATTGCCGTTTGTTTTATTTTAACAGCTTCGGGGCATCAAAGCAGTTATATGAGAAATTATAAATCTAATTTTAAACGCAATATTGCCGTAATTGCTGCAAAAATGAATATATCAGTGCCGGAGAGTTGGAATGAAACTGATTCCGCTGACATAAAAGCCGAAGATTTAATTTCTGAAGATGGCGGAGATACAGTTAATGCCGTTGAGCCGGAAATCACACCGAATTTATCGGAGACAGCGTCCCAGGAGCCGAAATCGACTGCTTCGGCGGTTCCGCTTGCTCCCAAACAGGAAGTAAGGTCTGAAACGCAGATGCTGGCTATGACAAATGCGGCTTCTAATGAATATGTCAGATATAATAATCTTTTGCTTTGTGCTGACAAAACAACTCTGACAGCATATAACAGAAACGGTCTGTCGGAATGGAGCGTACCGGCTCAGGTGTCAAGTCCTATTTTA
Organism: uncultured Clostridia bacterium; assembly: GCA_949742185.1. Lineage (GTDB taxonomy): Bacteria > Bacillota > Clostridia > UBA1381 > UBA1381 > CATJNN01. The sequence goes on from CATJNN010000128.1 coordinate 1,420, forward strand.
TCAGCATCCGGTAAATATATCGCTGTAGCTGAAAAAGGCGGAAGAAAGCTGATGCTTTTTAAAGAAAAAAAACTCGTGTATTCTGTTTCAACTGCCGAAGATATAGTAAGAATGTCGGTATCATCGCGCGGGGATACTGTTGTAGTAACTAAAAAGACAGGATATAAAGGCGCAGTGGTGGTATACAATAGAAAAGGCAGCGATGTTTTTGTTTGGAATTCAGGAACTGACAGTATTTTAGATGCGGATATTTCGCCTCGCGGACGCAAATTGGCAATATCGCTGCTTTCAGTGGCAGATAATATAAAATCTACTGTTTCATTTTTTGATATCACGAAACATGAAAGCGACACTTCTCAGTCATATGATAATTGTGTAATTTTTGATTTGAGCTTTACAGGCGAAACGCTTTCTGCGATAGGTGATAATAAGACGGTTGGAATTTCATCGTCGGGCAGACAGCAGTGGATGGTGGAATATGCCGATAAGACGCTTGCACATTATGTTATAGAGAATAGCGGCATAAAACTTTATGCTTATGATAATCACAATGTGTCAGAACTTGAATTTATTTCAGCTGGAGGTAGGAAAACGAGTTCTCTTAAGGCTGAAATAATTCCTGATTATATTGATATATATTCCGGATACTGCGTTTATAGCAGTGGCAGAAGTATAGTTTTCGGAAGGATGTCGGGAACAAATATGAAAAAATATACCTGTACAAAAGACATTCATAATTTGATTATATTGGATGATAAAACAGTTGCTGCGATTTATAGTACAAGTATTGAATTTATTAATATGCAAAAGTGACGGAGGAAGAAATGAGTCTGAGCATTATATTTGATTTAATTGTTGTTGCTGTTTTTGTTATATGTGTTGCAGGAGGTATGCGTAAAGGTCTTGTAAAAAGCGTATATCGTATATGTTCGTTTGCATTGGCAATTATTCTTTCAATAGTATTAATTCAGCCGTTTTCAAAGTTGTTATCCTCAACTCCGATTGCTGAGTCGGTACGCAGCGGAATAACAAACAGTATAGAAAATGCGGGAGAGGGGGTGACTGCAGGAATTGACGACACACTTTCAAATCTTCATCTGCCAAGATTTTTACAAGATGATATAAGTACGGATTATCTTATAAATTCAGCAGAAAATGCTGATCAAGGGTTCAGCGTTTCAGAGTGGGTTGCCGATGCGCTTACCAATAAAATAATAGGCGCGCTTGCGGCAATTATATTGTTTATAGGAATAAAACTTCTTCTAAGTTTGATTTTTCATATGCTTGACGCATTGTTTAATCTTCCGGTGCTTCACGGTGTAAATAAAATGCTTGGAGCAGTTCTTGGACTTGTCAACGGAGCTATTATTATATATGGATTATGCGCGGTTTTAACTTTGATTTCTGCAAACGAGGCTATGACGCCAATTATGACATCAATTGAGAAATCTTTGATTACACGGTGTTTTTATGAATATAATATTCTTTTAAATCTTTTGACGATAAATCACACGTAAGAATTTATGTGTATTACAATATATTATTATAATGGTATAAAATAGACAGGAGGCAAAAAATATGTATAGTGACGCAGTAAAAACGGGAGTTGAAAAGACTCCGCACCGCGCTCTTTTGAAAGCGACGGGACTGACGGATGAAGAGATTCAAAAACCGCTTATAGCGGTTGTGAGCGCCCGAAATGAAATTATTCCGGGGCATACGGAGCTTAATAAAATTGCAGATGCAGTTAAAGCAGGAATACGTTTAAACGGCGGTACGCCGGTGGAGTTTCCGGCAATTGGAGTTTGCGATGGTTTAGCGATGGGGCATACTGGAATGAAATATTCTTTGGCGACTCGCGAGCTTATTGCAGATTCTATTGAGTCTATGGTAATGGCTCATGGTTTTGATGGAGTGGTGCTTATTCCAAACTGTGATAAAATTGTTCCGGGCATGCTTATGGCGGCGGCAAGATTAAACAGACCTGCTATATTAGTAAGCGGAGGACCTATGCTGTCTGTTCGGCATAACGGTGAATTCTGCGATTATAATACTACCTATGAAGCGGTAGGCTCGTTTAAAGCCGGTACAATAAACGAAGAGGAATTGAAGGGGTTTGAGAATGACGCGTGTCCGACCTGCGGTTCATGTTCGGGTATGTTCACTGCAAATTCAATGAATTGCTTGTCTGAAGTGCTTGGTATGGCGCTCCCTGGAAACGGGACAATCCCTGCCGTATATTCGGAACGTATACGTCTTGCAAAGCATGCGGGTATGCGCATTATGGATTTAGTTAGCAATGATGTGAAGCCGAGCGATATTCTTGTGCCTGATGCCTTTTACAATGCGCTTCGTGTGGATATGGCTCTTGGATGCTCTACAAATTCAATGCTTCATCTTCCGGCCATAGCTCATGAGGCTAAAGTTGATATAAGTATGGACATGGCAAATGATATTTCCAAGGTTACGCCTAATTTATGCCATCTTGCTCCCGCAGGAAAGCACCATGTTCAGGATTTATATGAAGCCGGCGGCGTTCAGGCTGTTATGAACGAGCTTTCTAAAAAAGATTTGCTTAAGCTTGACGTAAAGACTGTAACAGGGAAAACTCAGGGAGAGAATATAAAGAACGCGTATGTTAAAAATTATGATGTTATTCGCCCGATTGACAATCCCTACAGTCAGACAGGTGGAATTGCAGTATTAAAGGGCAACCTTGCACCGGATGGCGGCGTTGTAAAACGCAGTGCGGTTGCAAAGGAAATGCTTAAGCACACCGGACCCGCTAGGGTATTTGATAGTGAGGATGAGGCAATTGAAGCTATATATGCCGGAAAAATTGTAAAAGGTGATGTTGTGGTGATTCGTTATGAAGGACCAAAGGGCGGACCGGGTATGCGTGAAATGCTTTCCCCAACGTCAGCTATATGCGGTATGGGACTTGATAAAGATGTTGCGCTTATAACTGACGGACGTTTTTCGGGCGCTACGCGCGGAGCTGCTATAGGTCATATTTCTCCGGAGGCTGTGGCGGGAGGTCCTATTGCGTTTGTTAAAGACGGAGATATGATAGATATTGATATTGAAAATTATCGAATTAGTCTGCTCGTTTCGGATGAGGAGATTGATAAAAGAAGGCAGGGCTGGACTCCGAATGAACCAAAGATAAAGACGGGTTATCTAAAAAGATATTCTAAACTGGTATCATCAGGAATGTTTGGTGCAGTTATGATTGACGACTGATTATTGAAAGAGGTGTTGTATGCAGGACGAAATTGTATTGGAGAGACAAACCAAAGAAGAGTTAAAGCAAATTGCCCATGGACTAGGGCTTACAAAAATTTCTTCACTGAAGAAAGCAGATTTGATTGAGGCTATAAAAGCCAGGCGTGAAGAAAATCAGAAAAAGGCCGAGGAGAATATTAAGAAAACGCAGACGATACGTCCTAACGACGTAATGGAGGTGTGCGGAGTACTTGATGTTATGAGTGACGGCTTTGGCTTTTTACGATTTGAAAATTATAGTCCAAGCAGTCAAGATGTTTATGTGTCACCTGTACAGATACGAAGGTTTCGTTTGCGTACAGGTGATGAGATTGTAGGGGACTGCAGACCGTCTGAGGATAAGTTTCCAAACCTTTTATATGTGAAGACCATTAACGGCGACCCTATAGATGTAGCACTCAGACGTAAATCATTCGAACGGCTTACGCCTATTTATCCGACAGAAAAGCTAAATCTTGACACAGGAGACAAAGAAAAGTATGCCGCGCGATTAGTTGATTTAGTTGCTCCTATTGGCAAAGGGCAGCGAGGCATGATTGTTGCGCCTCCAAAGGCAGGAAAAACAACGCTTATTAAGCAGATTGCACAGTCAATAAGGCATAACAATCCAGATGTTAAGCTTATTGTGCTTTTGATTGATGAGCGTCCGGAGGAAGTTACGGATATTAGGAGATCCATAGACGGCGACGTTATAGCGTCTACTTTTGATCAAACTCCTGAGAATCATGCAAAGATTACGGAAATAGTTCTGGAACGCGCTTGCCGTATGGTTGAGCAAAAAAAAGACGTTGTAATTCTTTTGGATTCAATTACGCGCCTTGCACGTGCGTATAATCTTACTGTAACGCCTACGGGGCGCACCCTTTCGGGCGGACTTGATCCGGATGCGTTGATTAAGCCTAAGAAATTTTTCGGGGCGGCGCGTAATATTGAAGAAGGTGGAAGCCTTACTATTCTTGCGACCGCGCTTGTTGAAACAGGGAGCCGTATGGATGATGTTATTTTTGAAGAATTTAAGGGCACTGGTAACATGGAACTTAAGCTTGACAGAACGCTTCAGGAAAAACGTATATTCCCTGCAATAGATATTTTAAAATCAGGGACACGGCGCGAGGAGGATTTATTGTCAGACCATGAGCTTAATGCAGTGTATGCAATAAGACGTGAGATGGAGCATCAGTCTCCGGTTGATACAATGGCATTGCTTTTACAATATTTAAAAAATACAGATGATAATAAGCAATTTGCTGATATGATTTTACGGAACTATAAAAAGCACTAACTATATAATGAAAATATGGCAAATGTAGTTTTTATACCGTATTTATATGGAGATTAATATGTTCAAAGGAAAAACTCTTCTGATTACAGGCGGCACAGGTAGCTTTGGAATGACTATGGCACGGCGTTTTCTGGACACAGATGTTGGCGAGATAAGGATTTTCTCTCGTGATGAAAAAAAGCAATATGATATGCGGAATATATTTCCGGATACGCGTCTAAAATTTTATATAGGCGATATACGGGATAAAGCAAGCATATCACCGTCGATGGTTGGGGTAGATTTTGTTTTCCATGCGGCGGCGTTAAAACAGGTTCCGTCATGTGAATTTTTTCCGATGGAAGCAGTAAAAACGAATATAATCGGGACTGATAATGTCCTCACAGCATGTATAGAAAACCATGTAAGTAAGGTTGTGTGTTTGTCGACCGATAAAGCTGTGTATCCTGTTAATGCTATGGGAATATCCAAGGCAATGATGGAAAAAATATTTGTTGCCCGGGCAAGAACTATGCCGCAAAACGGGACTCAGATATGCGGAACGCGGTATGGAAATGTGCTTTGTTCGCGGGGGAGCGTTGTTCCGAGATTTATTGAGCTAATTAAAGCAGGAAAGTCACTTGCCGTGACAGAACCGGATATGACTCGTTTTATTATGAGTCTTGACGATGCGGCAGAATTAGTCTTATTGGCGTTTAAAAACGGAAATAACGGCGATATATTTGTTCATAAAGCGCCGGCATGTACTATAGGAACGCTTGCTAAGGCTGTGCAAGAGCTTTTTTGTGACAGTAAGCCTATGGAAATTATCGGTGTGCGACAGGGCGAAAAGTTATATGAAACCCTTCTTACACCTGAGGAATTGTTTGCCGCGGAAGATTTAGGGAATTTTTATCGTGTTCCGGCAGATAGTCATTCATTTGTGCATGACAGGTATTTTTCTGAGGGCGATATTATAAGAACGGAAACCGATAGTTTTACATCAAACAATACAAAGATATTAGATGTTGAAGCTGTAAAAAATAAACTGTTATCCATTCCATATATTAAAAATGAATTAAAAAAAACAATGGAGTAAACTCCATTGTTTTTTTAATCTCTATATATTTTGAACTTTTGAAGAATTCTACATAGTTTGTGTCCCATCGGTATTTGTTCAAGCTCGTCACGAGTCATAATATTCATTATAAATACAAGAATGAAATATATTGTCGCGGCAGTTATTACTGATATTATAATAGCTAGTAGATTTGAGGAAAGCACAGAATATATTCCTTTATGCGTAAAATATGCGGCAATTCCCATAACAACACCCGCTGTAAGAGGTTTGAGAATATATTTCACGAAGCTCATTTTTAAAGGAAGATTGCGGGTTAATACTGCGAATGTGATTAAAAAAGTGACAAGTTGGCAGGCTATTGAGCTTATAGCTGCGCCATAGATATTTATTTCAGGTCTGCGGATAAGTATAATGTTTAGAATTATTTTAACAAGGCATCCAAACAAAAGACCTGTAGCGGGAATATAGACTTTACCCATTCCTTGCAGCGAGCCTGAGATGGTTTGATTAAGGGCAGTAAATATTAGAGCTACAGAACTGATTTGCAGTAAGTCTGCGCCAAGCTTCGCATTAGGATAAAGCAGTGCGTATATAGGTTTGGCCAAAGAAATATATCCTATTGCACATGGTAATATCAACAGAATAGAAATTAAAAAGGAATAAGATATGCGGCCTGCTGCTTCTTTCTTCTTGCCGAGAGCAAGCGCGCCTGATACCGACGGCACGAGCACTGTTGAAAGCGCGATATTAAGGGCAAGAGGCATATTTATCAGCACGTCGCTTTTTGACAAAATACCCGCGAGACGAGCGGCTTCGGCTTCTAGATTTGTTATAAACGGCGCGCCCATAAAGTTCGGTATACCGTTGGCATATGCGATTGATATGCCCCTTGTTATCGTCGCAGTATCAATAACACGATTAATTGCTGTAATAATTGATCCTAATGAGATCGGAATGGAAATCATCAGTATACTTTTTGCTAATGTTCGGAAAGTTTTGGTGTCCGGTATTATTTCAGAGCTGTTTACCTTCTTCAGAACTGCTTTTTGACGGCGTTTATAAAAAATAATAAGATATCCGAAGCTTAATACGGTGGCAACAGACGTTGCAAGATTGGCGCCGGCCGCCATGATTTCCGGAGATTGTCCTATAAGCACAACAACAAATAAAATAGTTAGAGAGCATTTGAATAGCTGCTCCAGCATTTGTGAATAGCTTGTTGCTTTCATATTCTGCATGCCGCTGAAATATCCGCGCACAACAGAAGATACGCAAACAAAAAATATTGACGGAGACAAGGCTTTTATAGTATATTGTGCGCCGTCCATTCTGATAACTACTTTGGCAAGAAAGTCGGATGATAAGTATAAAGTCGCAGAAGCTATTATTCCAACAAGAGAGAATAGCTTGAGAGCGGCAATAAAAATTCGGTGCGCGCCTTTGTAATCGCCAAGCACCATACGTTCAGACGTCATTTTTGAAATGGCGTTAGGTACGCCGACAGATGATATGGCCAACAGTAACGTGTATATTTGAAATCCGGTGTTATAAAAACCATTGCCAACATCGCCAAAGCCTTGTATGTTTGTAATGACAAACCGATAAATCATACCTAATGCTTTTACCATAATCTGAGAAAATAATATGATTGATACATTCGTCATAAACGACTGTTTTTTTATCTCTGTGCGTTCTGTCATGTGATTTACCTCCACTATTTGCTGATAAACACATTTATTATATGACTAAAAGCTTTATAGGTCAAGTTTTTTATAACAATACAACTAAATATGTTTGGAAGATAATACTTGACATAAAACATGTATAAATGTAAAATAGTTATTAATACAAATAAAGGGGAGAGCAATATGCTTATAACAAAAGCGCCTAAAGGCACTGAGGATTTGCTGCCTGCGGAAAGCTATAAATGGCAGTATCTTGAGAAAAATTTTAAAACTGTATGCGATAATTTTGGATATAAAGAAATTCGTATGCCCACATTTGAGCATACTGAGCTTTTTGAACGGGGAGTTGGAGACACAACCGATGTGGTTGAAAAGCAGATGTATACGTTTAACGATAAGGCAAACCGCAGTATAACGCTCAGACCAGAGGGGACGGCGTCAGTTGTGCGGAGTTTTTTACAGAACAGTTTATATGCGCAGCCTCTTCCTGCGAAAATGTTTTATAATATATCATGCTTTAGGTATGAAAATAAGCAGAAAGGACGTTTGCGAGAATTCCATCAGTTTGGCGCAGAAGTGTTCGGCGCAGCGGGTGCAACGGTTGACTCAGAAATAATATCTCTTGCGGTAACCTTTTTGCAGCGGGTAGGATTAAATGATTTGACTGTTCACATAAACAGTATAGGTTGTCCTGAGTGCAGAAAGAAATATAATGAAGTTTTGAGGGATTTTTTCAGACCGAAGCTTAACGAGCTCTGCGACACCTGCAAAGGACGTTTTGAACGTAATCCGTTAAGGATTTTGGATTGTAAATCGCCGGAATGTCAAAAGCTTGGGGAAGATGCGCCAAGACTTTTGGATTATATTTGCGATGATTGCAGGTCTCATTTTGATGAAGTCAAAAGAAATCTTGATAATATGGGTATTGCATATGAGATTGATAACGGGATAGTCCGCGGGCTTGATTATTATACAAAAACCGTATTCGAGATTATCAGCGGAGAATTTACAGTCTGCGGAGGCGGACGATACGACAGACTTGTCGAGGAACTGGGCGGCGACTCAATGCCGGCAATGGGCTTTGGCATGGGAATTGAACGCTTACTTATTCGGCTTGAGGAAATGGGAATAAAGCTACCAAATGGAAACGGATTGGATATTTATATTGTACCGCTTGGGGAATCGGCAGTTCCTGTGGTTCATGAGCTTGTATATGATTTGCGAAAAGCAGGACTCAATGCGGACACTGATCATATGGGACGCGGACTGAAGCCGCAGATGAAATATGCGGATAAGATAGGCGCTGCGTATACTATGGTTATTGGAGATAATGAAATAGAACAAAACAGGGGGGAAATTAAAAATATGCAAACTGGAGAACAAACGGAGCTTGAGCTTTCAGAAGTTTTAGATTTTTTTAAGGAGCTTAAACGTTCAGTAATTGCAGATTTTTTAAAGGGGGATAATAAATAAATGGATAGCATGAAAGGATTAAAAAGAACAAATTACTGCGCGGAAACGTCAGGTATAGGAAATACTGTTGTTGTAGGAGGGTATGTTCAGAAAATACGCGATTTGGGTAATCTGATTTTTATAGATTTGCGTGACCGTACAGGTATTGTGCAGCTTGCTTTCGATGATGAAACCGACAGAGATATATTTGAAAAAGCGGCTTCCTGCCGAAGCGAGTTTGTTCTTATGGCTAAGGGGACGGTACGCGAGCGCGAAAGTAAAAATCCGGAGATTGCTACAGGCGATATTGAGGTTTTTGTTGATGATTTGCGTATTCTTGCCAAAGCGCAGACTCCTCCGTTTGAGATTGTCGATAAAACAAATGTAAATGAAGAACTTCGTTTAAAATACAGATATCTTGATTTGAGAAGAAAGACTTTGCAGGATAATATAATAATGAGAAGTAAAATTGCAAAGTCAGCGCGGGATTATTTTTATGAAAACGGCTTTATTGAAATTGAAACGCCTATGATGATAAAATCCACGCCTGAGGGAGCGAGGGATTATCTTGTGCCGTCGCGCATACACAACGGCAGCTTTTATGCGCTTCCGCAGTCGCCGCAAATGTATAAACAGCTTCTGATGATTTCAGGATTTGACCGCTATATTCAGCTTGCCCGCTGTTTCCGCGACGAGGATTTGCGAGCTGACCGACAGCCCGAGTTTACGCAGATTGACATGGAAATGTCTTTTGTTGATGTGGATGATATTTTAGAGCTTGTGGAAGGTTTTATAAAACGTCTTTTTAAAGATGTTAAGAATATGGAAATACCGACACCGCTGCCGAGAATGACATATAAAGAAGCGATGGATAGATTTGGTTCGGATAAACCGGACACGCGTTTTGGCATGGAGATATGCAATATTTCCGATATTGTGAAAAACTGTGGTTTTGGCGTATTTACATCAGCGATTGAAGCGGGGGGAAGCGTGCGCGCTATTACTGCGAAAAATGCGGCGGCTACGCTTACGCGTAAGGAAATTGACAAACTCACAGAATATGTACGTGGTATAGGGGCTAAAGGACTTGCATTTGTGCGCTGGGTTGACGATGCTCCGTCATGCTCGTTTGCGAAATTTATGGAGAACGGCGAGCTTGATAGGATTTTAGAGCGTGCTAATGCGGAAAAGGGCGATGTAGTGCTGATTGTAGCGGATAAGGACAGAGTTACGCTTCCAACGCTTGGTGCGCTGCGTTTATATGTAGCGAAGCAGCTCGACATAATCCCCGACGGATATAATTTTTTATGGATTACTGAGTTTCCGTTCTTTGAATATGATGAAGAGAATGATGCTTGGGTTGCTATGCATCATCCTTTTACCATGCCTGAAGACGAATGCATTCAATATCTTGACAGTGACCCCGGAAAGGTTACGGCTAAGGCATATGACCTTGTTTTAAATGGTGTCGAGCTTTCAAGCGGTTCTATAAGAATAAATGATTATGAACTTCAGCAGAAAATGTTTCGTGCACTTGGGCTTTCAGATGAAGAAATTGAAGCTAAATTCGGATTTCTTGTTGAGGCATATAAATATGGAGCAGCCCCGCATGGCGGCATGGGTATAGGTTTAGACCGATTAGCGATGATTTTATGCGGCGCAGAAAGTCTGCGCGATGTTACGGCGTTTCCCAAAGTGCAGAATGCGTCGGAATTGATGACAGACGCTCCGTCAAAGGTTGATAACCAACAGCTTAACGAACTTGGTATATCAATTAAAGATTCATAAAAGCTTTACAATTAAGTCATAAGAAATACAAGAGATTTTTATATTGTAATGGGGATTGGAAGAATACCCGTCTGCGGCAGACGGACGCAAAGGGGGAAAATAGATGATAGAAATTTCTAATCTGACAAAAACATATGGAGCCAAAAAAGCTCTTGATAGTTTAAGTTTCACGGCGGACAAGGGCGAAATATTGGGGCTTTTGGGTCCGAACGGCGCAGGCAAGTCCACAACCATGAATATTATAACGGGCTATATTTCCTGCACATCCGGCATAGTTAAAATTGATGGGTACGATGTGCTTGAAGAACCGAAAGAAGTTAAAAAGCGTATAGGTTATCTGCCGGAACAGCCGCCGCTGTATACAGATATGGTTGTTCTGGACTACCTGAGATTTGTATATGATTTAAAAAAAATAAAAGAAGCTGATAAGAAAGCGCATATAATTGAGATAATGAAGCTTGTCGGTATTAATACAGTGAGCGGCCGTAAAATAGCAAATCTATCTAAAGGATATAAGCAGCGCGTCGGTCTTGCTGCCGCACTGTTGGGCAATCCGCCCGTGCTTATTCTTGATGAGCCCACGGTTGGGCTTGACCCGAAGCAGATAATAGAAATACGAAGCGTAATAAAGAGACTTGGAGAAGACCGCACAATTATATTAAGCTCGCATATTCTGTCCGAAATCAGTGCAGTGTGCGATCGCGTTGTGATTATAAACGAAGGAAAGATTGTAGTTGAGGATACTACTGATAATTTAATGCAGAAATATTCGTCAGGCAGACGGTTGATGCTGCGTGTTGCCGGAGAAAAAGAACGTGTGGAAGAAATACTGCTTAATATAGTTGGAATAAAATCAGTTACTTATATCGGAAGTCAGCAGGAGGGGGTTGATTTTGAAGTTGAAACAGACATTAAAATTGAGCCTGATTTTAATAAACAGTTATTTTTTATTTTTGCTGAGAACGGTATGCCAATTTTGATGCAAAAAGAGGAAGAAAGCTCGCTTGAAGATATATTTATTGAACTGACTAACAAATCTGACCGGAAGAACGAGACAGAGGAAATGGGGGGAGAATAATGCTTGCTGTTTGTAAAAGAGAATGGAAATCATATTTTACCTCCATGCTTGGATATGTATATTTAACTTTATTTTTAATACTTGGCGCGTTAATGTTTTTTTTGAATAATCTGCAAGGCGGAACTGCGTCTATGACGGGATTTTTCGGCGGTATGATTTCATGGTCGATTTTTATACTTCCGATACTTACAATGCGGCTTTTTGCAGAGGAAAGACGGCAAAAAACGGAGCAGCTTTTGTTAACTGCGCCGGTTGATATATGGGAAATTGTGTGCGGAAAATTCCTTGCTGCTGTCAGTGCATATGCAGTTGGAGTGGCTGTAACAATAGTGTACGCTGTATTATTAGCGATAAACGGTTCTTTGCCGATTGCTGAGACTATAAGTATTTATATAGGATATTTGCTGTTTTGTGCATGTATAATTTCTATAGGTACATTTGTTTCATCTGTTACGGAAAGTCAGGTTATAGCGGCTATCGTAACATACGCAGTAATGCTTGTTACAATGTTTTTGGGAAATCTTTCGCAGCTTGTGCCTAATGAGATTTTATCAAAAGCCTTAATGTGGATATCTCCGCTTGACCGTTTTTCTGATTTTACTGCGGGCGTACTTAATGCGGGAGCCGTTATTTATTATATTAGTATTATAGTAATATTTTTGTTTTTAACGACGCGCGTGCTTGAAAAGCGACGCTGGAGTTAAGGAGGTGTGGAATATGAAAAGAAAATGGAAATATGGAATTCACGCTTCCGTGCTGACAGTTGGTGTTATTGCTATAATACTGCTATTAAATGTATTTGTAACAGTTTTGGTGGATAAATTTCCTTTAAAGCTGGATTTAACATCGCAAAAATTATATGAAGTAAGCGAAAACACATATGAATATCTTAGAACATACGATACTCCGACAACTATATACATTTTGTCAGCAAGCGCGAATGAAGACATTAATATTAAAAATGTTCTTGAGAAATATAAAAAGGCAAACAGCAACATAAAGCTTGAGAATATAAATATAAAATCTAATCCGGCTTTTGGACAAAAATATTTATCCGATGGGAAACAGTTGTCTGCAAATACTGTTATTATAGACGGTGGGGTAAAGTATAAAGTATATAATCAGGCTGAGTTGTATGATACGTCAAGTAATATATTAGGATTAAATATTGAACAAAAAATAACGTCCGCGCTTAAATATGTGTCAAATGAGAATATTACAAAAGCATATTTTGTGCAGGGGCACAATGAGGTTGAGATGTCTGCCGGAGCAGAAGCCTTGAATGATGAGAATTATGAAATATCAAAATTAATGCTTTTAAATGAAGAGATTCCGGAGGATGCGGATTTATTGGTTGTTTTTAATCCGTCAGTAGATTTCACGTTATCGGAATTGCAAAAGCTTGATGCATACATGGCAAAAGGCGGGAAAGCGCAGTTTTTCTTCTATATGTCTTCTCAGGGAATGAACAATCTTTATGATTATCTTAAGCAGTGGGGACTGCAGATAAATGACGATGCTGTCATGGAGAATAACAGACAATATATGGTTGCTACTGGCAATATGCCTATGTTTATAGCAGATTATGAGGAGAGTGAAGCAACAAAAAGCATTGCCCAGTCTAAGCGCATAACCGCATATTTACCATTCGCAAAAAGTCTTAATATTGTGTTTGAGAATTATAATGGCATTGAGGTTACTAAACTCTTAAAAACAACTGAATCTTCGTATACGACAAATGATTTTGAAAATATGGAAAAAACGCCTGAAAGTAAATCGGGAGCATGTGTTATTTCTGCTGCTGCAAGAAACAAACAGACAGGCGCCGTTGTTATGGTCAGCGGAACGCCGCTGCTCTTGGAACAGGATACAGAATATCTGAAGGCATATGGATTTGCTAACAGTGAGATGTATGTGAATATGACAAAATTCATGGAAAGCAATAATGACGGAAATTATATTATTCCGTCTAAAACGCTTGCGGGAGACGCGTTATCCATGAATGCCATAGAAGTATTGGTTGCTCTTATAATTATAGCGTTTTTACCTGTTGTATCAATAATTATTGGAATTGTTGTATGGTTCAGGAGGCGGCATCTGTAATGAATAAAAAAATGCTTCGGAATATTATTGTAGTTGCGGGAATTATTATTTTATTGACAGTTGGGATTATTTTGATTATGCGTATGGAAAATGCTGATGCGCCTAATGAAGAAACTCCGATGGAGCAGTACACATTATATTCAATAGATATAGACGATGTTCAGTCGGTTTCAATTTTGGGAGAACCTGAGATTAATGTCACAAAAAACGGGGATTTATGGGCGTTAAATGGAGCAACTGACGATGTGGATCAGTCTAAACTTGCAGTTTTTGTATCCACTGCATCTAAGGTCATGTCGCAGAACCGCATAGAAATAAACTGCGGCGATATGTCTCAATATGGAATTGAAAAACCTTCTGTATTAGTTAAAGTGACACAAAAAGACGGTGTGGAAAAAATTCTGCGCATAGGAGATAAAAGTCCTGTGATAGGTGAATATTTTATTGCAGAACAAGACAGTAAAGATGTATACACTCTGAATGCTTATAAATACGACACGCTTACTGCGCCTGTGTCTTATTACTATCAATTTAATCGTTTTAACGTGAATGTGAATGATATAACAAATATTAAACTTGAAAGGTTAGGAGGATACACGATTGAGCTTCGCATGAAAGAAAACAAAGGCGACGGACGTTACAGCAGTGTCTGGGAAATGATTCAGCCATATCCCGAGACTTATAATGCGATTGACAATGCCGTGGATGATATGATTTTAACGCCGATAAGCGAATTATCCGTCACTGAGCGTGCTCCGGAGAATATTTTATACGGTTTTGAAAGCCCGTATGCGGTAATGACTGTTAAAGTTGAGGAATATCGGCAGGATGGAACACGCGGAACCCCTGTTGAGATACGGCTTGATATTGGAAATTCGGAAAATGGATTAACATATGTGCAGCTTAATGGAAAAGCGTATTCTGTTTCAAGCGACAAATTAGATTTTATAAGTACTGATGAATTTCTTTTAGTTAGTAAGCTGGCAGGCTTTGTGGATATTCTTGATACTGACGGTGTTATAGTTAAATATGCTGACAGCGAGATGCGCATGCAGATTGTCGACCACGACAGTAATAATTGCTTCAAAGTAAATGAACGCGTTGTTGATACAGAAGCTGCACGAAAGATTTATCAGGAAATGATAGGTTTTTCAGTTGACGCGGTGTATAACGGCGAACAGATTGGAGATAAACGTATTACACTTGATTATCACGGTTTTGGCGGCGCCCCTGATGTCAACATAACGCTGTCATCGGTAAATGAGATTTATGATGCAGTGACAAGGAATGGCATTACGCGGTTTTTGATAAAAAAAACAAAGACAGATAATTTAATGAAAGCTATATCAGATTATAAAAATAATC
>CATJNN010000129.1 GCA_949742185.1 uncultured Clostridia bacterium
GTTGTTCATTTGCAGGCGGTATTTAAAGCCTAAACCGCTGCGCGGATAACATTTTAAAACCCATCCGTCGTCAATGCGGACTCGTATTCCTGTTGGGATTTTCACAGTTTCATGCGGAGCAAGAGTAAATGAGGCGGGAGAGAAGAAGTCGTATCCTGCAGAACCCGCCGTTGCGCGTTTGGGAAGATTTATTTTGTCATAAATATCGCGTATATTTTCAGATTTGCTGAAAGTATCGGTCCAGTCGGTTTCAAATTGTTCAAAGCTTACTTTTTCAAATTGTGCAATTCTTTTCATCGTTTTCTCCTATTGCTGTTTGAATTTTGTCCATATCTCATCATAAACCGCCGCTGCATCTGTACCGATATCTTCTATAAATTCGGTGTCGCCGAGGACTTCCGAGGGTATGTGCAGAGCGGTATTATTTTTATATGCGTCAGATAAATATTTTTCAGACGCATTGTTTACGCATAAATACTGTATCTGTTCGGCTATATATGCGAAACGTTCAGGTTCATACATGTAGTTAAGAAAATCAAATGCAGCGTCCTTATTTGTCGCCTTGGCAGGCACAAACCAGTTGTCTATACCAAATCCCATACCTTCCCAAGGGTAGACCACCTTAAAATCAGGTCGTTCCGAAAGAACAGCCGCAACCTGTGATGTGAACATATAACCGACGGCAGCTTCGCCGCTAAGCATTGCTTCCTGAGGATTATTATAGTCTAAAAGACGGATGTTTGGACGGAGCGCGTTGAGTTTTTCCGAAGCCTGCTGCAAAACGGCAGGGTCTGTTTCATTCAGCGACTTGCCCATAGTTTTGAGCGTGATTCCTATAACGTTGCGCGCGTCGTCCATTATAACAAGCTTATCGGCAAGCGAGGGATTCCATAAATCAGCGTAACCTTTTATGTCTGTATCTACTTTAGACGGGTCGTAGACTATAAGCGGCGTTCCTGCTGAATACGGAACGGCGTATTTGCTTTCAGGATCATAGTATTGATTTAAAAATTCTTTGCCTATATTATTAAAATTGTTCATTTTTGTTTTGTCAATTTCAGCAAGAAGATTCTGCTTGCGTGCAATATCAACAATGTAGTCTGATCCGATTACAAGATCGTATTGACTTGCTTCGGACGACTGAAGTTTTGTGAGCATTTCTTCGTTTGTTGTAAAATTAGAAATATTAATATTAACGTTGTTGTCAGCTCCGTACTCTGAAATTACGTTGCTTGGAATGTAACCGTCCCATGTGAGTATGTTCAGCGTTTGCTTTTGCTGAGAACCGCAGCCTGAAAGAAGAGCGGTAAAAAGAGCGGCGCACGCCGCAAGCGATAGTAGTTTTTTCATTGTAATTACCTCCATTTTATTTGAATTTTTTACTTATAAGGCGCGACAAAATGACAATAAGAAACGTTGCGGCAAGCATAAGCGTACACAGCGCGTTAATCTCGGGAGTCACGCCTGTTTTCATCTGAGAAAATATTTTAACCGGCAGGGTATTTGTATTTGGTCCCGTTACAAAGAAACTAATGACAACGTCGTCGAGCGACATTGCAAACGCGAGAAGCGTTCCGGACAGCACCGCTGGAGTTATAAGAGGCAGCGTAATATCTAAAAACACCCGCACAGGCGGCGCGCCAAGGTCAAGAGCCGCGTCTTCAAGCGACGAGTCCATTCCGGCAAGTCTTGCTTTAACCATCATAAATATATATGGTATGCAGAATGCGGTGTGTGCGATAACGAGAGTGAGCATACCGAATTTCATGCCGAGAAACGAGAAAAATGCCAAAAATACCATGCCGAGAATTATTTCGGGTATCATGATAGGGATAATGCACACGCTTTCCAAAAATCCGCGCGTGCGCCAGCGTATTCGAGTAATCCCGACTGCGCCGATTGTACCGACTACTGCGGAAACCGAACAGCTAAGAAACGCGAGAATAAGACTGTTTTTAAGACATTGCATAAGCTGACTATTGTGGATTAGATTTCTGTACCATTGGAAGCTAAATCCGCCCCAGACGGTGCTCAGTTTTGAGCCATTAAAGGAATAAACAATAACCACAAAAATAGGCAAATACATTAAAAGCAGCACAAGTATAAGATATGCGTCTGAAATATGGAGTTTTTTATTCACAGTAATCCCTCCAGGTCCTTAACGCGAGTGATACGGCGGTATATCCATATGACAAAAAGCGTCATAATCATCATAACTACTGACAGCGCCGCGCCGAAGGGCCAGTCTCGCGAGGTGAGAAGCTGATTTTGTATCAGATTGCCCACGAGCATGATTTTTCCGCCGCCTAACAAATCCGAGATGAAGAACAATCCTATAGACGGAACAAACACAAGTACAAAGCCAGAGAGAAGTCCGGGAAGCGTACAGCGGAAAGTAATCGTCCAAAACGCCTTTATTCTGCCGGCTCCAAGGTCGCGCGCAGCGTCGACAAGGGAAAAATCCATTTTTTCCGCGCTTGAATAAACGGCAAATATCATAAACGGAAGCAGGGAATACACCATGCCTATAATAACGGCGGGCAGAGTGTACAGGATTTTCAGCGGTTCAGAAACGATGCCGATTATCTGCAATACGCTGTTTAGAAGCCCCTGTGAGCGAAGCAGTATAATCCAGCCGTAAATACGGACAAGAGCATTTGTCCAAAACGGCACGATAACAAACGTCATAACTATTGAACGGCGTTTTTTGGGAAGCCGCGCCATAAAATATCCGAATGGATAACCTATAAGCGATGTAATAAGCGTTGTTAAAAACGCGACTGTAAGTGACTGTTTAAATACGTTCAAATATGAGCTTTCAAAAATACGCGCATAATTTGAAAGAGTGAATTTGCCTGTTACGCCCCATGTTACATCGCGTGAAAGGAGGCTTAGTACAATAACGTACACAAGAGGAACAGCTACAAAAAATATTGTAAATATATAAAGGGGTAAAACGCATATCCATGCTCTACTGCGTTTTTTCATTATTATCCCTCCTATCCACAATAACGGCTGACGCAAACGAAACAAAAACAGAATCGCCCGCATGAAAATCAGTGCAAAGCCCGTATTTTGATGCGGCAATAACAGTGCCGTCGCTAAGGCGCAGGTGCGTAGTCATAAGTCCGTTGGCGTATGCACTGTCGGTTACGTCAGCGGCAAGCGCGCCTGATGCAGGTTCTTTTGATAATAAAACATTTTCACTGCGTATGCATAATACTGCGGATTGGTCTGGGTCCGGAAGGGGGCCGTTTATCAGAACCGATATAACGCCCGCAGATGTACGGGCGTTTACAGTATCACCGTTTGTACTTAAAATTTCTGCGTTAATAAGATTAGCCATGCCGACAAAGCTTGCGGTAAAGCTTGTTTTGGGATAGTCGTAAAGGCGGGAGGGAGTATCGATTTGTTCAAAACGTCCGTCGCGCATAACAACTATTCGGTCGGACATGTTCATAGCTTCCTCTTGGTCGTGGGTGATATATATGAATGTTATACCAAGCGTGGTTTGCAGACTTTTAAGTTCTGTCTGCATATATCGCCGAAGCTGCAGGTCAAGCGCTCCGAGAGGTTCGTCTAAGAGCAGTACGCGCGGATTATTAATGGCCGCGCGCGCAATCGCTACCCTCTGCCGCTGACCTCCGGAAAGTTCATTCGGCATTTTCTTTTCAAAGCCTTCAAGCTGAACCAATGACAACATGTTTTTTACACGTTTTTTTATTTCGGTCTTCTTAACGCCTTTAATGCGAAGTCCGTATCCTATGTTGGTTTCAACGTTCATATGAGGAAACAGCGCGTAGTTTTGGAAAATTGTATTTACATTTCGTTTGTTGGGCGGAAGTGAGGTTACATCCTCGCCGCCAAGAAAAACGCGTCCGCTGTCGGGTTCCAGAAGCCCGGCAATAATACGGAGCATTGTTGTTTTACCGCAGCCGGACGGACCAAGAAAAGTTATAAATTCTCCCTCGGAAACATCAAGCGATATATCGTGTAAAACCTGATTTTTGCCGAAGCTTTTGTTTATATTGTCAAGCTTTAGTATAGTCTGCTTCATATGTCCTCCGAGTTATTACTGATTAATTAATACTGTGCGGGTGTTTCCATCCCAGTCCACTTTGGCGCCAAGCATATCCGCAACTGCGCGTATGGGAACAAAGGTTCTGTTTCCCAGGATTTTTGCGGGCACATCAAGAGTTATTGCGTTTCCGTCAACGGTTGCTGTTTTTGAACCGATAGTGAGAACGACTGTTTTGCCGTCTTTTTTTATGATAACTTGCTGTGAGGCGCCGTCCCAGCTGACGTTTGCTTTCAGTTCTTCGGAGATTACGCGGATGGGCACGAGCGTACGGTTATCCTGCACAGTTGGATTGACGTCGGCTGAGGCATGTACGCCGTTTATATTTATACTTATAGGTGAATTTATTATGAGTGTGTAGGCGCGTCTATAGAGCGGCTGACCGTTTGCTTCCGCAGATACCGTTAGAGTATGCGCTCCGTCTGAATATTTTGAACAGTCAAGATTGAGGTGATACGGAACGGATGATGAACTGCCAATCCATGCGTCGTCTAAGTAGTAGTCGACTTTAGGTTCCCATGCGCCGAAAGTGTGAACATATGTATATATAGGAAGAATAGATTTTTCAGCATATATAGTGTCTCCCTGAAGCGAGAACATTGTTTCCGGATATGTGTTCGGTGAATGCACAAGCGCGCGTGACGACTTAGTGCAGTTATTGTATGTATTTGTCATGCCGCTACTTGTAAACAGCGCATAGTCGTTGATTTCACTGGTGACTTCGACATCAAAATATACTATGGCCTTAATCTGAGGATATACCATCGGAAGATATGAATACATGCGCCGCATCATAACGTCGGCAAAATAGCTTGTATCCTCTCCCAGCGGACGCACATAATGCGATGCGCCGCATTCTGCCAGCATAATCGGTTTTCTGCCGCCAAATTTACTAACAACCTCGTCAACAAGTTTTACGGGTTCTGCGCTGTTTCCTGCCGAGAATACAACCTCGTTGAATTTATCAAAGTCTGACCAGTCGTTTCTGCCTTGAAAATATGGCATCATATATGCCGATATACCAACCCAGTCTACATATTCATCACCCGGGTAATAATCCTCCATATTCACATCCCACGCTGAAGCGTGTCCTACGCTCCAGACCGCCGCGACATTTGAAGCCGCGCCTTTAACGCCTGATGAAATATACTGAAACGCGTTTTTAAAATCCTCGGGAGAAGCCATATTGCCCCAGATATTCATTTCCGCTCCTATGCGGAGCAAAACCTTAACGTCGGAGTATTTGTTTAGAAGCTCCGCCATTTGTGATACAGCGTCGCTGTGATTGTAAACAGAGGTAACGTCAGCCGCTTCGTTTGCAAAATTCCATGCGATTTCCACTGTTGCGCCCACGCGCCGTGCCTCTTTAAGCGTATTTTCTACCCAGCGGAGATCGCTGTCGCCGAAATTCAAGTATACGAGAACTATAGAATCCCCATCAAGGCTGTTTTCAATGGTGTTTTCAACTGTTTTTCCATACAGTACGCCCTGCGCGGGCTCGTTCTTTGCTCCGTATATCCATTGGGGCTCGTTTGTCTCCGTATATATATCAATAGACGGAGTGTATTGCAGAACCTTTGCCTTTGCTATTTTTACGCCGTCGGGCCAGCCGGCTGCTTCAGCGTACGGGATATAGCGCTGATACACTTGTGCCGCGTTTGCATACTGTCCGAGACGCTCATACGCAAGCCCTGCCTGGTCAAGGCGGGAACCCATTATTTCACTTGTCTGCTCGGTAACTGGCATGGGAGCTATAAGGTCTGCAATTTGCAGTCCGTAATAAATAACGCCGTTATTGTCACCGCTTTGCAGAGCGGCATTGTATGCGTCGTTAAGATTCCAGAATGCATCGGGCAGGTCGTCTGCAAGAACTGCCGGAACCGATGCCGTTGTTATTGCCGCTGCAATAAGCAGCGCAGTAAGTAGTTTTTTCATATGTATTCCTCCTAAAATTGTTTTTATATTTCATCAGGATTAAACGGCGGGATAAAAGATTCATCTGCAGCTCCGTCTTCCTGCACATACGCGTTTGTTACTCCTATTCGCACTGCGTAATCAATTAGCGCGTTGTAATAAGCTGTGTCTATAGGTTTTGTGAGTTCTTTGAAATGCTGTGCGTTTTTCGTAGGCGTATATTGGCTCATTATACTGATGTATATGCTGTCGCCATAGGTCGTATACAAATAATCTATTATTTTTTTTGAATCAAACAACAAATGAGGCAGCAGCATATGCCGTACGATAACGCCGTTTTGTATGATGCCGTTTTGGTCAAATTTCGGACTGCCTGTTTGTTTTACCATTTCGTTGATTGCTTTGGAGGCAATATCAAAATAATGCGGCGCGCGCGAATATTTTATAGCGCAAGCTTCGTTATAATATTTAAGGTCTGGAAGATAAATGTCTATGCATCCGTCAAGCATTCGTATGGTTTCCGCAGTATCGTAAGAGCCTGTATTATACACGATGGGGATACATAATCCGTTTCTCTTTGCGATATTAAGAGCGTTGATAATCTGCGGAACATAGTGCGTCGGCGTTACGAGATTTATATTGTGCGCTCCCTGAGACTGAAGCGTTAGCATTTTGTCCGCCAAAGCTTCATTTGATATTTCTTTACCGAGTCCGTCTGCGCTTATTTCGTGATTTTGACAATATACGCATCCGAGCGAACAATGTGAAAAGAAGATTGTTCCCGAGCCGTTATCGCCGGATATACACGGTTCCTCCCAGAAATGAAGCGCGGCGCGGGATATTTTCACTTTTTCTCCGGCTCCGCAGAATCCGGTGTTTTCGTATCTGTTAACGCCGCAGAGTCTGGCGCACAGCCTGCACTCAGAGAGCATTTTATCCATATAATATCCCCCGATTAAAACTAATACTATTAAAGTATAGCATAATGAACAGATGTTGTAAAGTTTTTAATGACAAATTAAGTTTATTGTAGTATAATATGTGAGGTTAATAATTTTTGAGGGAGGAAAATTGTGTGGAAAGGCTGAAGCTTATTTGAGTATGAGCGGGGCGCGGCGCATAGAGTACATCATTTTTTAAAGGTCAATGCGGTTACAAATATTATTGCAGACATTGAAAATATTGATAAAAAAATTAAGAGTATATTGAATATCGCAAGTCTTATGCATAATATTGAAATAAAACCGTTGATTGAAAAACACGCTTTAAACTTGGGAAAGTATCAGCAAAAATAGGAATTTGAGCCGGCGGCTTAGATGCTTGAAAGCCTTGGAGTCGGTAGGAATCTGGTTAGAAGAGTGAGTTATTTTATTGCCCATCATCATACATACACAGAGATAGACGCTAAGAATTATCAGATTTTGACTGAGGCGGATTTCTTTGCGAATGTGCTGGAGGATAAGACGCCGTGCGAGGGGATTGAAGCTATGAGGAATAATATATTTAAACGGTTGCAGGTACAAAGATTTTGTGCGATATATACTTATAGAATATGCTTTTGTGAAAGGAACCAATGAGTATGGATAAAAGTAAATTTATTAAAGAACAATTCGGAATATCTGAAGAAACTCTCTCTATTGTTGATAATGCGGAAAAAAGAGTGGGCGGCAGTTTTAGGGCGATTGAAGATATAGCTCAGATTAACGAATGGAAAGTTATGAAGGCGTTTGCCGATAATCGGGTGAGCAGCGCGCATTTTGTCGAGACGACAGGCTATGGCTACGACGACCTCGGGCGTGACGCGCTGGATAAAATATATGCGCAGGTGTTCGGCGCGGAGGACGCTCTTGTGCGTCACAATTTTGTTTCAGGTACGCATACGATTTCAACGGCTCTTTTTGCGTGTCTGCGTCCCGGAGATATACTTTTATCTGCGACAGGCAGTCCATACGATACATTAGAGGAAGTAATTGGAATTGCAGGTAAAGCGGGAGGAGGTTCGCTTGCGGATTACGGAGTGGAATATGAACAGGTTGAGCTTGCGAGCGACGGTATGCCTGATTACAGCGCGATAGAAAATGCGCTGAGAAAAAGAAGGATTAAAGCGGTTGAAATTCAGCGTTCGCGGGGATATGGTATACGTCCGAGCTATAGTGCAAAAGAAATAGGCGATTTAATTACGTTTATAAAAA
>CATJNN010000130.1 GCA_949742185.1 uncultured Clostridia bacterium
CAATTTATGAATATACGCCGCTTCAGATAAAACAAGCGATTACAGGCTACGGCAGAGCTGATAAAAATCAAATGCAGAATATGGTTAAGATGATACTTCGTATTAATCATATCCCCCGCCCCGACGACGCGGCAGACGCGCTTGCAGTTGCAATATGTCACGGAAACTCTTGTAAAATGAACCGTTATATTGATTAATTGCGTTGCGGAACAACAGCAAAATAAAGCGGGGTGTCGAACCCCGCTTTATTTTCATTGAAATTGTAAACTAAAAGTAACATAAGTCGCTTGACAGGCGGCTTTTATGCATGTTATGATAAAAAAGAGGTGATTTGCCTTATGTTTTACTACTTAAAAGGAATTCTTGCCGCAAAAAGAGATAATTTTGCGGTTATTGATGTACATGGCGTTGGTTACCGTGTATATACGTCGGTAACATCGCTGTCCATGCTAGGCTCTGTAGGCGATGAAGCTATTATGTATACATATCTTTATGTCCGCGAGGATACCATGGACTTATATGGCTTTGCTTCAAACGAAGAAAAGACCATGTTTGAGCGTCTGCTATCGGTCACCGGTATAGGTCCAAAGGCAGCATTGTCTATATTGTCTGTCCTTACTCCGGCAAAGCTTGCCGTCGCAGTCATAACAGCCGACACAAAAACGCTCACAAAAGCTCAGGGCGTTGGCGCAAAAGCTGCTCAGCGGATTGTGCTTGAGCTTAAGGATAAACTAAACGATATAGACTCAATCACTCTTGAAGAACTGGGCAAATATGAAAGTATTTCTGAAAGCAGCGCGCTTTCCGAAGCTGTCGAGGCTTTAACGGCTCTCGGTTATTCTCAGGCGGACGCTCAGACGGCCGTTGTCGGGCTTGAAGCAGAAAGCACGGAAGACGCGGTTAAGCAGGCTTTAAAACGATTAATGAAATAAGGAATTGCTATGATTTTTGACGATAACGAACGAATTATTACAGGTGAAATGCTTGAGACCGACAGCGATATTGAAATCGGTCTGCGTCCGCGTACCCTGAAAGAATATGTAGGTCAGGATAAGGCGAAAGATAATTTCCGCGTATACATAGACGCGGCAAAGGAACGGCGCGAAGCGCTCGACCACGTTTTATTATATGGTCCCCCGGGACTTGGCAAAACAACGCTTGCCGGAATTATCGCAAATGAAATGAACGTCAATATCCGCATAACAAGCGGTCCCGCCATTGAAAAGGCGGGCGATTTGGCTGCGATATTAACAAATCTGTCAGAGCATGATATTTTATTTATCGACGAAATCCACCGCATGTCCCGCACGGTTGAGGAAATTTTATATCCCGCTATGGAGGATTACGCGCTTGATATTATTATCGGCAAAGGCCCGTCGGCAAAATCGCTGAGATTGGATTTGCCGCGTTTTACGCTGATTGGCGCGACGACGCGCGCAGGGCTTTTGACCGCGCCGCTTCGCGACCGTTTTGGCATTATAAGCCGTCTGGAGCTTTACGCGATTGACGACCTTGTGAAAATTATCACGCGCTCCGCGGATATTTTAAATGTTCTCATAGACGTTGACGCGGCGCGCGAAATTGCATGCCGCTCTCGCGGAACGCCGCGTATTGCAAACAGACTTTTAAAACGCGCGCGCGATTTTGCGCAAATAAAACATAACGGCGTTATTACCAAAGCTGTTGCCGATATCGCTCTTTCTTCAATGGAAATTGATAAAAAAGGGCTTGACGCAATAGATCACCGCATGCTGTCGGCAATAATAAAGAACTTTGACGGCGGTCCCGTCGGACTTGACACTCTCGCGGCAACCATCGGCGAAGAGCCTAACACAATAGAAGACGTATACGAGCCGTATCTTCTTCAGTTAGGCTTTATTATGCGTACGCCGCGCGGAAGAGTCGCGGCGCGTTCAGCCTATGAACATCTCGGAATACCGTACAGCGAAGCAGATTAAGGAGGAGATTTCAATGTACAAAAGAATAGTTATGATTTTTCTGTTATTTATAATTTCAGCGTTGTGCGCTGTTAACGCAGGAGCGCAGACAATCATGCTCGAATATGACGGAGGCGTGCATGAATACAACGATATTTTATGCCAGCTCCAGATAAATCATAAAACCATATACACCCCGCTGGAGCCAATACTTTTTAACAACCGCGCACTTGTGCCTTTAAGAGAAGTATTTGAAAACGTCGGCGCGGATGTTGCGTATGACGTTGCCGAGCAGCGCGTGGACGTGTCTATGAACGGTCAGAAAATCACCGTAAATATAGACAGTCCCACGGCATACATAAACGGCAAAGCCACCACTATCCCCGACGACGTTACGCCAAAGCTTATTGCAAAAGTCGGAGAAAATCCAAAGACTATGGTTCCCGTTCGGTTTGTGGCTGAAAATATCGGCGCGGACGTCACATACGATAATGGCGTAATCGGGATTAACACCGTTAAGCCGCAGTGCACAATAACGAATGTATCTTACAAAATGAATAGCGCAACTCAATGCGTAGTTACCATTACGGCAAACGGCGACATTTCAAAATATCACGATTTTACTTTAACCGCCCCCGAGCGCGTTGTTGTTGATATTCCAAACGCATCATACAGCACAGCGAACAATATTGCGGTAAATCAGGGCGCAGTGTCGTCGATTCGTCTCGGAGACGACGGCGAGCGGACACGCGTTGTTATTGACACGCAATCCATAAAATCACATACGGCGAATTTATCGGCAGGAAAAAATCAGCTTACAATCACTCTTAACACAAACTCACCAATCACACAAACACCTGCCCCATCGCCTAAGCCCACTCCCACCCCCGCGCCATCGGCTCCTAATGTAAACGCATCAAGCAAACTTGTTGTCATAGACGCGGGACACGGCGGCTCAGACGGCGGCGCAAGCGGAACATACGGCGGAAACGCCATATACGAAAAAAATCTCACTCTTGCAATCGCCAAAAAGGTTCAAAGCATATTGCTGGAAAAAGGCTGCACAGTGGTTATGACGCGCGATGGAGACACATATCCAGAACTATACGACCGCTCAGAGCTTGCAAATGAGAAAAACGCCGCAATTTTTGTAAGCGTACATATAAATTCAGTTGACGGAGCATCATCCGCTCATGGAACCGAAGTTTATTATTCAACACAGAATAACGGCGACTCATACGGCGCTACAAGCGAGAATCTGGCAGAAAATATTTTAAAAGAGATGATTTCACTTACCGGCGCGCGTAACCGCGGAGTGAAAACAGCAAATCATGTTGTGACCAGAACAAGCAATATGCCTGCGGCATTGGTTGAAGTAGGATTTATTTCAAACGAAGAAGAGCTTGGTAAAATGCTTGACGAAACATATCAATGGTCTGCAGCGCAGGGTATTGCAAACGGAATTATGAAAACGCTTTCAAATATTATTGTTAAATAAGCGAGGACTTTATTTTGAGAAAACAAGATTTTTATTATGATTTACCGGAAGAGCTGATTGCGCAGGAGCCTCTTCCGGAGCGTTCATCTTCACGCTTAATGCTTTTGGATAAAGTAACCGGTGAACTTGAACACAGTTATTTTTACAATATAATTGATTATCTTAATGAGGGCGATTGCATTATATTAAATGATACCAAAGTTATTCCCGCCCGTCTGTATGGTCATAAGGAGGACACCGGCGGCGCTATCGAATTCTTGCTTCTTCACAAACGCAGTTTGGACGAGTGGGAGG
>CATJNN010000131.1 GCA_949742185.1 uncultured Clostridia bacterium
GAAGGCACATCGGATAAAGGCTGGTATATAGAATATGAAGGAGTCACTGACACCACTACTGCGCTTACATCAGAGCAGTTTGCGGACAAGTCAAATTTCACGAATTGGGATTTTGACACTGTATGGAAAATGGACGCAACGCTCGGTAGACCTGTTTTGCGGTCAGGTACAGAAGAACCGCCTATTGAAACTCATACACATACGCTTGTACATCACGCAGCAGTAGCCGCAGCTTGTACAGAAACAGGCACGGGCGAATATTGGAAGTGCGAGGGTACAGACGCTTGTAATAAAATGTTCTTGGACGCCAATGGCACAACAGAGATTACTGAAATTCCTACAACAGAAGCAATAGGACACAGCTATGGCGCGTGGAGCATTACAATAGAGCCAACGCTCTCAACAACAGGAAAAGCAGAGCGTATTTGTTTAGACAACAATACTCACAAAGACACGGTAAACTTACCTGTTTTAACAGATATAACGGTGTGGACAGAGGGATTAAAAATTGAACCTACCAAAACGGAAAACGGCTCGGTAACCTATACATCACAGTACGGTAATGTGCAAATTATTATTCCTGCATTTCGGGATGAAACATTCCCGTATGAAATTACAGGACTTGTACTTCGCGACAGTGATACACTGCCTGAAAATTCGGATTTTGTTGTAAAATACAGTATAACGCAGGTTGCGGAACGAAACACTAATGAATATGATAAATTCTTTGTTGCGGCTTACGATACTGACGGCAAGTTAATACATTTAAGCTCAAAGAATGTACGAATGTCAGTCGGGCAAATACTTCATCTTGGTTATTTAATAGAGCCAAACGGCAAAAAGGTCGGAAGTATAAAAGCATTTGCGTGGGATGGGTTTAATTCAATGAAACCGCTTGCGGAAACTAAAACATTAGTTTTTAATGAAAATTAACGTAGTAATATTAAAAGAGAAGTCATACGACTTCTCTTTTACTTTTCTATGAGATATTGTCACTTTAGCTTCTATAAAAATAAATATTATTGCAAGCTTTTTTCTCAAAATAATCTATCTTTTTAATCCATCGTTTTAATATTTTTCTATTAGA